>CACZNK010000001.1 GCA_902782585.1 uncultured Ureaplasma sp.
AATACATTAGTAAATGTATTTTATCTGTAATCAGAAATAAATATAATTTAAAAAAAATTGAGCATATTATTGTTGATGATGGTTCTATAGATGACACTTATAAAGTAGTTAAAAAATTTGCTGATAAATTTCCACACATTAAACTATATAGAAAATCTAATTCAAATTGAGGCGGAGTTATGAATTATGTTAAAGAAAATAAATTAATTCATAATGATTATGTTGTTATTTGTGATTCAGATGATATGCTTACTAAGAACGCATTTTATAATGCAAATAAATATATTAAAGATGCGGATTTTGCAATTGGTGGATTTTATTTTTGAAATGGTAAACATATTAAATTTCCATATTATTCTTACTATTACCCATTTAAACGATTGATGCGTAATTATAAATCTGAGAAGATTTATGCAGTTTCACCTGTTCCTTTTTCTTATTACATAAAAAATCAAATGTTTTATGCATCACCAAAATTTAAAGAAAATATTTTATATCAAGATATTCCATTATTTTTTTGAGCACAAAGAAATGCAAAAATTATAGCTAATATCCCTAGAATAATGGGTTATTATTGATCTATTCGTCCAGGAAATTCAATGTCAATAGAAAGTCAAGAAAAAGATGAAAACTTTGAAGTGTTTTTAAATAATATGCATTACTTAGAATCAATTGATGAACCAACTTTTGCATTTCTATATTTATTAAGAACAAGAAGGTTCTTTGAGACAGTGAAACAACGAAATATAAAATTTACCTTCCATTCAAACCCATCTGTTAAAATATTGCCATGAATTTTTAGATGAGTAATGTGAATTATTTATAGAACCAAAGTAAGAAAATACTTTTTTATTAAAAAAGATTAATACTTAATAAATTTCTTTTGAAACTTATAATCTGAAATAATCATATCTTCTAATTTATATTTAGGAGTTCACTTTAACATTTTTTTGGCTTTAGTTATATTTGCTAATAAACAATCCGGATCACCCTCACGATTTGGTTTAATTACTAAATTATTTTTAGATTTAAATAATTTTCGTGCACAATCATAAACTTCTTTAACTGTATATGCTTTACCTAATCCTAAATTTAATATAGCTGAAGGTTTTTTATTCATTAAATAATCAACACCAAGATAATGAGCATTTGCAATATCTTCAACATGTATATAATCTCTCAATGCTGTATGATCTTTGGTTTTATATTTACCACCATAAATATTAAATTTTTCTTTGTTAATAATTGATTTATTGATACTTGCAATTAATCATGTTGGATTCTTTTTTAATAATCCAGCAGTTAATGAACTGTTCGCACCTGAAACATTAAAGAAACGAAATATTAAGTAATTAATACCATATTGTTTAGCAATATTAGAAATAATTTTTTCATCAATACTTTTTGTCATCCCATATACATTACATGGATTTTGAGTATGAGATTCGCTAATAATTTTTGTTTGTGGGACGCCATAAACAGCAGCTGAAGAAGCAAAGATAATTCTTTTAACATTTGTTTTACTAATTGCTTTCATAACGCTTAAACAACCATTGACATTAGTTTCAAAATAATCTAATGCTTTTTTAGCTGATTCAGAAACAACAATTTTTGCTGCTAAATTTATAACCAAATCTATTTTATTATCTTTGATAATTTCTGATATTAAATTAGTTTGTAATAAACTACCTTTAATGAATTTAGATTTTTTATTAATAAGTTGTTTAAAACCTGTTGACAAATCATCAAGAATAACAACTTTATGTTTATTAACAAGTTTTTCACAAACAACACTACCAATATATCCTGCACCACCAATAACTAAAATATTTGCCATAACTATTCTCCTTGTTTATCTAATTTCCATGCTATGCATTTCCCTGATTCACAATTTTGATCAGCAATTGAATGTGGATCTATATCAGCTTTAGCTATAAAATTATTAATTAAATCATTAAAATTCATCCCTTTATCATTGATTTCTTTAATAACTTTATTTAAATTTTTTCCTTTAATTCCTCTAATTATTAATGATTGTCTAATTAGTTTTTCATCCTTCTTATCCATTATTTAACTCCTTCTAAAATGCATAATATATGGGTTCATATTTGAAACTTTTTTGTAAGTCTCATATTTTTGACAATGACCAGGTAAGATTAAATCATTAGGTTTTAGTATTTTGATGATTTTTTTAATTGAATTAAATAATTGGAATTGATTGCCAGTGGGTAAATCACTTCTCCCTATTCCATCATAAAAAATTGTATCACCTGTAAAAAAATAATGTTGATAATAATAACATGTAGAACCAGAAGTATGTCCAGGAGTTGAAAATACTTTTAATTTAAAATTACCTACTTTTAATTCTTCATCTTTATAATGAACTGCTGTTTCATCATTAAAATAATAATTAAATAGTTCTAATGGTGCTTTTCAATTAGGATTATTCATCAATTCACCACAATGAAATTTGTCAATAACAAATTGTTCTAATTTATGACAATAAACTTTAACTTTAAACTCTTTAAGTAATTCATTAATTGATTCAATATGATCAAAATGCCCATGAGTTAATAAAATGGCATCAAGAATTAATTGATGTTCATTAATATAACTTTTAAGCATTTGAGCATATGATGATGGGTCAATGATGATACAATGATTAGATTTAATTAATAGATAAGCATTGTTATCCATATCATTACCATTGAATACAACTAAATCTTTAGCAATATTTTGAATCATTATGTATTATTTTTTAGTATATTTTCAAATACTTATTTATTTATAATTATAAAAAAATATTATTTTTTATAGACAGGAGGTAAGAACATTGGACGTACATTTAAATAAAAGCTCTAGTACAGATTATTACTCGTGTTGAATTACCGACTGTTTTACTAATTGTTAGTAATTAAACTAAAGCTCTAAACTTGTTATTATTGCATATACTTATCCACTAAATGTGTATTCATGAACTTAATAAGATATGAAAATTCAACAATACAAACAAAGAAAATTTAAAGCCAATCTTTCAAGTGAACAAAACCAAACATTGATATCATTTGCTAAATTAGATTCAAAAGATGTTTTAAAGAGATTAAAAACATCTGATAATGGTTTGAAATTAAAAGATATAGAATCATTAAGGGAAAAATGCGGTTATAATATTTTTTCAACTAAGAAAAAGCATGGTGTTTGAATAAAAATTATAAATGCATTTTTAAATCCATTTTCGGCAATACTTGCTGTAATTGCAATGTTAATTGTTTTAACACCAATATTTGCTTCTAAACAAATTGAAGCAAGTAATTGGATTTCTTTTGTAATCATTTCATCAATGATTATTTTATCAGGTGCTATCAAATTATTTCAAGAAGGAAGAAGTTCTAAAGCAAGTGAAAAACTAAAACAAATGATAAAAACCACAACAGCAATTAAAAGAAATGATGTAATTAAAGAACTTCCAATTGAAGAAGTATTACCAGGTGATATTATTAAATTATCAGCAGGTGACATGATTCCAGCTGATATAAGAATTATTACTGCTAAAGACTTATTTATTACTCAATCATCTCTAACTGGTGAATCTGAACCTGTTGAAAAATTTAGTTCACCATTTATTGGTAATACTAATTCTGCATTAGAATGTAATAATATTTGCTTTATGGGAACTAGTGTTTCTTCTGGGAGTGCAGTTGGTGTAGCAATTAATACTGGTAAAAATACATTTTTAGGTTCTATTGCAAAAATATTAAATCGAAAAACACCTAAATCCAGTTTTGATATTGGAATTGCAAGTGTTAGTTGGATATTAATTTGAACAATGTTAGTTATGGCACTAATTGTATTTGTAATTTATGGATGTGTTAATTTTTTGAAATACAATGATACAAAGCAATGAATTAATGCTTTAACCTATACATTAGCTGTTGCTGTTGGTTTAACTCCAGAGATGTTACCAATGATTGTTACTTTAAATCTTGCAAAAGAAGCATTTAAATTATCTAAACAAGAAACTATTGTAAAAAATATTAATTCAATTCAAAGCTTTGGTGCAATGGATGTGTTATGTACTGATAAAACAGGCACATTAACTGAAGATAAAATTGTTCTTGAACGTCATATTAATCTTGCAGGAGATGATGATAACCGTGTATTATCATTTGCATTTATCAATAGTTATTATCAAACTGGACTAAAAAATTTAATTGACCTAGCTGTAATTGAAAAAGCTGATAAAATTGGTATTGACGATCCAATTATGGGATTTAAAAAAGTTGATGAAATCCCTTTTGATTTCAAACGAAAAAGAATGTCAGTAATTATTGAAGATAACCAAAACAAAAGACTTTTAGTTACAAAAGGTGCATTTGAGGAAATTATTGAAATTTGTGATTATTGTGAATATAAAGGTGAAACATTAAAACTAAATTCACAATTAAAAAAAAGAGCATTTAAAATTGTTAACAATTTAAATCAAGATGGTATGCGTGTAATAGCAGTTGCTATAAACCATGATATTTTATCAACCAATAGACCATTTATTACAAGTGATGAAAAACATATGTGTTTAATTGGATTTATTGCTCTTCTAGACCCGCCAAAAGAATCTGCTTTTGATGCAATTAAAGCTCTTAGAAATCATGGGGTTACAGTAAAAGTATTAACTGGCGATAATGATATTATTACCCGTTATGTATGTAAAACTGTAGGTATAGATTCTGAAAATATATTGCTTGGAAGCGATATTAATAACATGAGTGATGAAGAACTACGAAATATTGTTATGGATGTAAATATTTTTGCAAAATTATCACCTGAACAGAAATCAAGAATAGTTTTAGCTATTAAGAGTAATAAACATGTGGTTGGTTATATGGGTGATGGTATTAATGATGCAGCGGCAATGCAAGTAGCTGATATTGGAATATCAGTTGATACTGCTGTTGATATTGCTAAAGAAAGTGCTGATATTATTTTGCTTAAAAAAGATTTACGTATCTTGAAACATGGTGTTGTTGAAGGGAGAAAAACATTTTGCAACATTATTAAATACATTAAGATGACAATATCATCAAATTTTGGTAATATGTTAAGTGTTCTATTTGCTGCAATATGATTATCATTTGTTATTTCACCAACAACATCACCTAGTGCATTTACACCAATGGTTGCCATTCATATACTGATATTAAATATCATTTATGACTTTTCACAGTACTCAATACCTTGAGATAATGTTGATGAGAATTACATTAAATTTGCACGGCAATGAAATCCTAAGTCAATATTTAAATTTATGGTATGTATTGGTCCTGTAAGTACCATATTTGATATTGCAAGTTTTATGATTATGTTTTATTTATTTGGGTGAAATAGTTCTGAATTTCAAAATCAATTTTCAACAGGCTGATTTTTAGAAAGTTTATTAACACAAATTACAGTTATTTATGTTTTGAGAACAGAAAAAATACCATTTATACAATCAAACCCTGTACCATTAGTTAATTTATCTTTATTAATTATTTTCTTATTTGGTTTGATTTTAACTCTAATACCAAACCTTGATGGTGCATATTTTACAACACTAGTAGAAAATCAACCAATTTGAATTCTTTATTCTTTTTTATTAACATTTGCATATATGTTTGTTGCTCAAGGTGCTAAAAAACTATACATCCACATTTTTAATGAATGGTTATAATAGTTTTATGAATAGCAAACAAGATATTTCAAAAATTATAGACTCAAAAATCACATATAAAATTGATGATTTTTATGATCCTATAAAAATTATTAAAGTTGTTAATAAAGCTAATAAAATAAAATTAAATTATTTAGAATTTTTAATTCTAAATAAAAAATCTAATAAAATTGAAATTAGAAGCAAAATTAATAGTGAGAAATATTGTGGTAATATAATTATTAATTATTGTGAGGATAATCACAAAAAATATATTGTTTCTATTAGTTTAATTTCTGTATTGTTATTTATTTGTTTAATTATTTTACCAGCAATTGCATTAAAGATTAATAATTGATTAATGTTATGAATATCATTTGGATTTTGTGGATTATGTCTAATTGGTATAATGTTTTGTTTAATCATTTGACCTAGACCATCAAAAATTAAAAAGAAACATTAGTGTAAAATCATAATACTATATGTGATTCAATAAGACATTATTCCCAATATGTAACTAATGCCTATTGACATTGCAATATGTGTAATTAATAATTTTCATCCACCTTCTTTACGCATAACTGATATTGTAGCAGCACAAGGAATATATAGTAAAAATATTGTCATATATGAAATTGCTATTGACATATTTTGTGAAGCAAATATTTTAAAGCTATCTTGGTTAGTAAATAATGTTGAAATATT
>CACZNK010000002.1 GCA_902782585.1 uncultured Ureaplasma sp.
GGGCACTTTTTTTATTGCTATACGTATAAAAAAAGTGCAAACCCTAATTATACAGAGTGTTGCACTTAATGTGTCAATTTAGAAAATCATCCAAAATTTGGATGATTTTTTATTATGGTAGCCCGTGCGGGAATCAAACCCAGCAAATCTACGCTTGAGAGGCGTATGTGTTTATCATTTCACCAACGAGCTATATAACCATGGATAATTATATTAATTATATTTGATGTGGTTGATTTTTGCAGATGATTTAACATGTTTTAGAGTTTTATATAATGAATCAAATCCTTCTTTATATTTTTTGTCTTTATACAATTTTTCAACTTCTTGTATTGAATGTTCAATCATTTTATCTTCATGACGATATTTATTTGCAGAAAAGATTAGACATCTTAAATAATATTTAATTGTATTATCTAATGAACAAACATTATAGTATGAGATAACTAGTTGTTTTAATGATTCAATCTCTTCATTTACATATTTAAAATTATAAGCATAGTTTTTATGAATCAATTGAATAAGTTGATCAATTTTAATTAGAACTTGATTAATATTATTTATGATGTTTTTATTATGCGGATTAATTCCAATCTCAAAATTTTTCAATTGGATAAAAGCCCATTGTAAATCAAACAAATCATTAATTAAGATAATTGAAGATTGATATTTGTATGTAATATCTTTTGATAAACTATCAGCATCAGTTTGTCATATAACAACACTTCTATAGAAATTTAAAATATCTTTTAAAAAATTAATACGATCATAATAATCTGCATTATCAACTTGCTTTTTTAAAATGCCATATTGTGTTTGTAATTTTTTATATTTATTTTGTAAATTGTTAATTTTAATTTCTATTTCATTTGAATTATAACCATTAAAATAATTAGTGATTGCTAATAAATTATTTTTGAATGAAGAATAATTCTTTGTTAATAATTCAAAAAAATCATTGATGAATTTCATACTAGTTTGAATTAATAAGTTGATTTTATCATTTTGTTTGAATATATTAATTGTCGGTTCAACTTGTTGAGAAATAATTTTAATTAATTCAAAAGATTGATCAAAATTAAAGTTATTTAGATTTTTATTTAAATCATCAAGATTAATTTTTGCATTAACAATAATTTTTTCAACATCACGATATTCTTTTTCAAATAGAACATTATTATTATTTCTAAATAATTCACTAAGTATTTCATTCGTTTTTGATAAATAAAAAAATGCTTGTAGATAAATATAAAGTGTTTTTATTAATGAATAATAACTATTGCACTTTTCATTTACATGATTAATTGATTCAATAGTTTTTTGATTATTAATTTTAATTAAATGATTATTACAATTTGACAATAATGATTTAATCTCACTTGATAATTGAGTAAGAATTTGTTTATCAAATTTTGAAAGTAAATTATTTATATGAAAATTACTAATTGCATCAAATATAATTTTATATTTAGTTAATATTACTCTAGATGAATCAGTATAGTCAGTTGTTGTATTATATAGATTGAAAATATTTTCATATAGTTTGTGGCAATTTGCTAAATCAATATTTAGTTGTTTAATAAGTTTACTTGATGCACCAAATTTAAATTTACGATTAAAATCAGTTAGTTTAATTATTTTGCTTTTTAAATTATTAGTTTGTTGTTTATAAAATTTTTTTGCCTCAATTATATTGAAAATAATTCCTTCTAATTGTTTATTATTTTTAGAAAGTGCCTCAAGATAATTTAATCCTCCAGAAATTGAAAATATTGCTATTTCATTGTATTCATTCTTTATTTGTTGCTCTTTTTTAATGAATTTTTTTTGTAGTATGAAAATGGTAGTAAATAGTGCAAATACTAAAAACAATATTGATGTTAATGCAATTAATGAAATATTAATAATATTAACCATAATTAATTTAATTATAATGAAACCAATTTAATTGTTGGATAATGTTTTGTAATCTTTAGTTTTGAAAATTTGTTAATTAATATGCTATTAATTAAATCAATAAAATATTTTTCAAGATCATGTCCGACATCAATTGCATTAATTTTTAAATCATCCAGTAAAATTCACTCATGTCATTTAATATCACCAGTTATAATGAGTGAATTTTTGCTAAAATTTTTCAAATCAGATTTTAAAATACTAAATCCTGAACCACAAGATAAAATTATTGAATCTATAATATTTGTTTTCTTTAAAAACTTAATACTACTTGTTTTAAATGTTTTATTTATAAAGTTAATAGCATTATTAAATTTCAGTGGCTTTCTAAAACACCCAATGTAATATAATGCATCAATATTAGGGTTTTTAATACATAGAATATTATTTAATTTTAACATTTTAATTAAATAGAAATTTAATCCATACTCATTATTATCAACACAAGTATGAAGTGAAATTAAACTAATCTTGTGTTCTTGCAATTTGTTTAATATTAAATTAGTGTTGCATTGATTTTCAATTTCACTAGAATTAACAAAAATAGGATGATGAGAAATAATCACATGATATTTAAATTTGATTGCTAAATTAATTACTTCCTCATTGCAATCAAGACATAATAAAACTTTATCAATTTTTTTATCCCAAGGATTGAAACGGCGAATACCACTTTGATCTCATTCAGCTTGAAGATTTAAACTAAATTTGTCAATTAAAGTATTATACAGATTTTTTAAAGTAACCATTAATTAGCCTCATTTCATGTTCAATATTTTTATTGTATTTTATCAATTTTGAATTATTTTGAATAAATTTTAAACGTTGTCTTAACATTTTATTAAATGATAAAGATCGATGTTTTAAGTTATAAACACCGAAATAGTAATCTTTTGTTGTCTTTGCTACTAATGAATTTTTAGTTTTATTTTTTGTAACCTGAATTAATTGGTAATAACAATCATGTTCCCGAATAGTTTTTTCATATTCAAAATATAAATTATTTTTTGATAAGAATTTTCTTAATATATCAACTTTATTATTAGGAATTAAAACAAAATTATCAATTGTGATATCGCTATCAATGCATTTGATTATATTAACTATTGTATTTCCTCCCATACCTGAAATAACAACATAATCAAAATATTTTTCATGCTTCCAATTTTTTAAACCATCATTTAAAACATTAATAACTTTCTTGCTTGATGCATATTCTTTTGTGTTATTAATTGAGGCATTTAATGGTTTTTGATTAATTTCAACATTGTATATTCTATTAACTATTTTTGACTTTAATA
>CACZNK010000003.1 GCA_902782585.1 uncultured Ureaplasma sp.
AATGTCAGAATTAATGATTTGCTAAAGAAAAATAATATTAATTTAATTAAATTTAATCGCTATGAAGTTGGTGAAGGTGTTGAAAAGAAAGTTCAAAACTTTGCTGAAGAAGTGGCTCAACAAATGGGAAAATAATTTTTATGTCAAAGTTAAATAAACAGGTAATACTATTAAAAATAAGTGGCGAATCATTAGGAAAAAATACCAAATCTCAAATTATTTCTATAATTAACCAAATCAAAGAACTTAAAAAGAAATATTCTATTGGAATAGTTTTAGGTGGTGGTAACATTCTAAGAGGTGCAAATGTTAGTAATAGTATACTAACAAGACAATCAGCAGATATCATGGGAATGTTAGCTACTGTTGTTAATTCAATTGCTTTACGTGATGGTTTGGAGTCATATGGAATAAACACATCATTATATTCATTGATTACAATGCCATCTATTGCTAAAACATATAATATCAATTCAGTTCAACATGACTTAGCAAAAGGCGACGTTGTGATTTTTGCTGGTGGAACAGGTAATGCATTTTTCTCAACAGATTCTGGAGTTGCACTACGTGCATTAGAAATTAATGCATCATTCATCTTAATGGGGAAGAATGGTGTTGATGGTGTTTATAATTCTGATCCAAGAATTAATAAAAAAGCAAAAAGATATTCATTAATTTCTTATGACAAAATTATTTATGACAATTTAAAAGTAATTGACATAACAGCAGCTGCATTATTGAAAGATAGCAAAATTAAAATCATTGTGTTTAATGCTAATAGAAACAAATGTTTTGTTAATGCTATAGCAAATAAAATACCAACGACAATTATTTCTAAATTAGGTAAAATGTAATTTATTATGGAATGATCAACATATCAAAAAGAATTTGAAACTAAAGCAAACACTATAGTTAATTGACTTAATTCTGAATATAATTTGATTCGTTCAGGAAGAGTTAATACTTCAATGTTTGATAAAGTTTTTGTATTAGCCTATGGTGAAGAAATGAAACTTAATCAACTTGCTAATATTCAAGTTATTAATGCTACTAAGGTTTTGATAAAACCTTATGATCGTAATCTTATTCAAGAAATTTTAAAAGGTATAGTTAAGGCTAATTTAAATGTTAATCCAGTTCCTAATCCAGATTCTATAAGTATTAATTTCCCTCCTCCAACTGAAGAGAGTCGAAAAGAAAATGTTAAAAAAGCTAAGCAAATTTTAGAACAAGCTAAAATTAAAGTTCGTGATATTAGAAAAGATATTCAATCATCATATAAAAAACTTGACAAAATTAGTGAAGATCTAATTCATTATTTTGAAGATCAATTAAATTTGATAACAAAGAAGTATAATTCTCAACTTGAAAATTCCTTTATTAGTAAAGAAAAAGAATTAATGTCTCTTTAGAAATGAAAAAACAAGTTCTTAGTAATATAAATAACAAAACTAATCAAGATTCTAAGAAAAATAATTTTATAAAACGTCTTAAATCTTCTATTTTTATTATCATTTATTTTTTAATAATAACTATTTTTTCATTTTTTTGTAATCCACAATATCAATTTATATCAGCATTTTCATCTAACAAGTGATATCCATTTATTTTTTATCTTGGAGCATTTTTTAGTACTATTTGACTTAATTTTTTTATTGTTAAAGAAATAAATAATTGCTTTATTCAATATAAAAAGTTAAAAAATGATTTAATTTTGTTTTTTTTATTAATGTTTTTTGAGTTATCAACAATTTGAATATTACCATTTATTAGTTATGAGTTAATTGATATTGATAATGTTTTATTACAAATAATATTTGTTAGTTGTTTGGGTGGTTCAATATTTTTTATAACTATATTTGGTATTATTTATTTTAAATTTAATGGAATACATACCACTAAAAATAGGCTATTAGGAGTACTGATTATTGTCTTAGTATATTTGACATTTGTTGCAGGGAATTATTTAATTACCACAAAATCATGATTTAATTTATTAATATTGGCATTAATTCCTGCAATTAATGATACATTTGCATATTTTGGTGGGATAATTTTTGGTAAACATAAAATGTCACCATATTTAAGTCCTAAAAAAACTTGGGAAGGCTTTTTTATTGGAATTATTGCTACATTTTGTGTATCTATAGCAATATTTTTCTTGCTATACTTTATTAACAATCCTCATACAAACATGAATTATTGTTTGTTGGGTTCGTTTGTTGGATGACAATGGTTAAATACTAATTCTGTTAGTGTTTTATTGGAAAATACTACTCATTGATATTGATTAATTATTTTATGTATTATTTGCGCAATGGTTGCTATAGTATCAGTTTATGGTGATTTATTATTTAGTTATTTTAAAAGAGTTAATCAAATTAAAGACTATAGTAATTTTATTCCTGGACACGGTGGTGTTTTAGATAGAATTGATTCATTTGCTTTGGCAATTGTTTCATATTTTATTTTATCAATAATCATTAATTTATGTTTTAATGGTTTTTCATCTAGTTCATTCTTGATATCACAATTTATATTTACGTAATGAAAAGAATTGTCATTTTTGGTGCTACAGGGAGTATAGGCACTTCAACTTTAAAAATTATTAAGAATAATAAGGATTTCAAACTTGTGGGTATTGGTTATTTTTCAAATAAACAAAAGGCTAGAACTATTGCAAACAAATTTCATATTGATAATATATTACAAGGTAGTGCAACTAGTAAAATTAGTAAATTTTTGGAGATAACTAAACCTGATTTAGTATTAAATGCTGTAAGTGGTTCTAATGGAATTGTATTTAGTTTTTTGACAGTAATTAATAAAATAACCTTAATTTTAGCAAATAAAGAAACATTAGTTTGCTTTGGTAAAAAATTAATGAAAATTGCTAAGAAGAACAATGTAAAAATATTTCCCGTAGATTCTGAACTCTCAGCAATATATTCACTTCTTAAACACAAACTTAAAAATAAAAAAGTTAAAGAAATTATTATTACAGCATCAGGTGGGAATTTTTATAAATATAAATATAACCAATTACTTAAAGTTAAATATAAAGATGCAATTATTAATCCTAATTGAAATATGGGTGAAAAAGTCTGTATTGATTCGTCAACATTGTTGAATAAATCATTTGAAGTTGTTGAAGCATATTGATTATTTAATCAAAAAATAAAAGCATTATTGCAACCACAATCAAAAGTACATGGAATAATTAAATATACAGATAATTCAGTAGATGCCTATATTGCTAAATGTGATATGTGTTTATTCATAAAAAATGCTTTATATCAATACGAAATTAATGATCAAAAATACATATATCATTATGACAATATCAAAGATATTAAATATGAATTAAAACCCATTTTAAATAAAATTTTAAAAGGTTATTCATATGCAAAAATAATGTTAGACAATATTAATACATCATTACCAGCTATTATTAACATAGCTGATGAAGAGTTAATTAAATTATTTAAACTTAATAAAATTAAATTTCTTGATATTTATAAATATATTGATAACTTAATAAAAAGTTTGAGATAAGTCTAAAATGTTTGTCTAGTTTAACTAAATTAATCAATAATTTGAGTATTGATGCATAAAAAGTTAGTTTTTGACTTAAAGTGTCTCAATTGTATTATGTCTGTATTTATCATCAAGTTTAGCTCAACTATTACCACTTATATTACCATTTATTATGACATTTTTATATTTATAAGTTCCAATATTTTTTGAATAAAAATAAATATAACCTTTTATGTTACCATCTGTATCCAAAATTTCCTTATAGCCTCTAAAAATCATATTTTTACCAGGATCATAGTCAAGTTTGTGACCAATTAAATCATTTACGAGTAGTTTATTTGATTTACATATTTTAAGGTTTCCATCTTTCATTGCCTGCTTTATTTCTTCGCTTTTTAAAGAATTAAACGCCAGATTTTTACATAATGTTTTATTTTTACTTTCTTTTACGATTTCAATTATACGATCCACTTGGACTTCATCATTACTATCTATTTCTTGTATTTCTCCATCATTAAATTCAAGCATAGAATCTTCAGAACCGTTTCATATAGAATCATTTCTATTATCACCCTTTATATTAATACCATTCTCACTAACAATATCAGCTGAACCTTTAACTTGAGTATTCAAATGTTGGATTGGACCAATTTCTTCATTGTTAGGAATATCTTGAACTATATTAAAAAAACCTCTTTTTCACATAAGAATTGCAACAATAACGATAACAATATAAACAATTACCATTATAAATGCTAGTATTAGTATCGTTTCAATAAGGTCAGCTATTTTAATAGTTTCACTTTGAATTTTGTCATAAAATTTATCATATTCTCGATATTGATAGTAAGGTTCATTAATAAATTGTTTATTAGCTTCTTTTTCATCATCTCAATT
>CACZNK010000004.1 GCA_902782585.1 uncultured Ureaplasma sp.
AATTAATTATACCTAATATTATACTTTGAACTATTAAATAAAAAGAGATCAATTTTTGAAATATAAATTAATTACAAATTGACAATATTTAAATAGATTTTCAAAGAAAAACAATGAATGATAGTCTTAATAACAATTCTATAAATAATTCTCAAACCGATTTCATATGTTGTCCAAATTGTTTGGAGTCAAGCTCTCCAGAAAGTAGCATTATTAAATTCAATAAAAATAATCCATCAGAATTCGACCTAATTATTTGCAAAAAATGCTCTTTTGAATTCTGTTTTATAATATGCATCTTTTGCCAAAAAAAAATTTATATGAAAATGCATGTCGAATGTCCAAAATATAATGGAATGAATGCTTTCAATATTTATTGTCCTTATAAATTATGCGAAAAAGTTTTTTATTTCACTGAATGCATTAAATGTAAAAGGGCACAAAAACAAAAAAAATTTATTAAAGAAGGAGAAAGTATCGAGTGTATATATGAAGATTGCAAATTTGTTTATATACAAAATAATTGCTCAATGCTTCACTGCACTGATATTACTTCAATCGAAAAAAATCAAATGTTTTCAAATTTTCCACAAGGTATTTTAACTAATCATATTAATAAAATAATGTACCAAAAAATAAATTGCTTTTATTGTTGGAGGCCTATAGTATTTCCTTCAAGTAAATCTCATAGAAATAGATATTATGAATGTCAAATTGTTAAATGCCCTTATAAAGATTGTAGGAATTCTTTTAATAGAATGGTTTGCCCTTTTTGCTTTGAGGAAATTTATGTCAAAGATGGGTGGTATGAAATGGGCTCTGAAATAAAATGTAACAAATGTAATAATTTTTTTGGAAAAATTTTGTGTCCCACTTGCAATAAAATGAATAATTGCCAAGATGAATATTTCCAATTTGGAAAAATGGTATGTGGATTTCAAAAATGCAGAAAGGACAATTATATGATTAATTGTATATTTTGTAGAAAATTAAATATATTTAATAAGGAAATTCCTATTAATGGCCAAATGATAAAATGTGGATATTGCCACAATATATTTAATGAAATATTATGTCCTTTTTGTAAATATATAATCCCATTTCCACAGGCTGATTTCACTTTTGGTAAAGTATATAAATGCTTATATACAAATTGTCTCAAAAAATTTCAATTTTTAATATGTCCTAATTGCTTTAGTTATTCCTTCAAATCTGACACCCAAGAAGGCAAAAAATTAAAATGCCAAAATTGTAGCATTAAGTTCATGAATTGGGGTTGTCCTTTTTGTAAATCAAATATAATGGATAAAAATACTTCCTTGAAATTAGGCCAAATGATCCAATGTCCTTCACAATCATGTCAAAAAAAATATTCCTTTATTCGCTGTTCCAAATGTGAAAGACTGATATTTTCTAGAGAAAATGAAAATATTTTAGGAATTGCCATTAGATGCCCACACCAAGGATGTGGTGTTACAACTTTAGTAAGTCATTGTCCATTTTGTGATACAAAGGCTATTTATTCTAATAAAATAAATAATTATAAAGAAGGGGATTTAATTAATTGTCCAAATCCTGATTGTAATAAGCAATATAGATTTTGTAAAAATCAAGAAATATATAAAGATAATTTACAAATTTTAGAAAAAATAGAAGGAAATGTAATTAATTATGGTATATCACATGTAGATGAAAATTTTTTATATAAACAAAGTTTGTTTATAGATAAAAGAACCCTAAAACTTAGTAGATTATTTCCTAGTCAATTTTCTAGCGAAATGGAATTGGAACAAAGTTCAGATTGTAATAAATCTTTTGAGGAATGTATGATATGTCATAATAATAGAAAAGAAAGCATTTTTTATCCTTGTGGTCATAGGTGTGTTTGTTATATTTGCGCTGTGATGTATTTCTCTGTTTTTAAAAAATGTCCTAAATGTCAAAGCGCTGCTAAATGTATTATAAAAAAAATTTATGATTAAATTTGTAATATGAGTAGTCATTTTTATAATTACAAAATTTGGATAATTAATTATTTTGATAATTAGTTATTTAATATTATTATATCAATATTAATATTATTTTGTTAATAATTAAATATTAAATTAAGATTATTTTATAATATATTAAATATAATTATATATTGGGGATTGGGGATTGGGGATTGGGGATTGGGGATTGGGGATTGGG
>CACZNK010000005.1 GCA_902782585.1 uncultured Ureaplasma sp.
AATATTAAAATAAACAAAAGGATTCGTTATAAAATCATGTGAATAATTCGCAATTATTTGACCATTTTTTATCTTTTGTGTTATTTCCGAAATTTCTAGATTAAAAATAGGATTATTACATTTACTACCTTTAAAAGTGTCCTTTATTTGATATGCATATCTTTCTAGATTTTCATTTGGGTAATTAGTAACATCTATTTTGTGACGTATATTTTCAACATCATTCACATTATTCATTAAATCATTAGCAGCATTCTTAACATCATTAGCTTTTTGTCCTTCCTTTACAATTTCTCGATATCCATTTTCTTCCTCTTGGTTATTATAAAGAATTATTGATTCAAAACATTTACATCATACAACAATTGTTATAATAAAAAAAACAAGTGCAAGAATTGCAGCTACAAGTACTATTATAAGTACTTTGAAAAAAAGTTTATCTATTCTTTCAGACTCGCTTACTATATTGTTATAAAACTTGTCATATTCTTGATATTGGTAATATGGTGTATCACCAAATTTTGCTTTATTGTCTACCAATTCCTTGTCTTTATCATCATTATTTGGCACATAGCCATCAGGCATTTTGTTGTAATCATTATAATAACTTCAAATTTCCTTTTTTTGTTTTCTAGTTTGGTAATCTCTATCAAATAATTCTTTTGCATTACTAATTTCTTTTGATTTATCCACTGGAGTAAGAAAATATTTACAATCACTATCAAGTTTTTGTTCAAATTGTGTATTATTAGTTACAGTTTTCTTATTGAGATCTATGTATTCTGAAATACCATCTATATATGTTTGAATTTCATGAGTACGTTGATAATATGAATACCATGTTGCAGCACAAGTGCCTCCAATTATAAGTATCAAAATACTAATCGTCATGATATAATAACACATTTTTTCCTTACTTTTTTGTTTTCCAATAATAACTGCTGCTATTAACATTCCAGCAACCATCACAGATTCAATTATACCAGCTACAAAAGAAGCTATTCTAAAAAAATGTTCTCATTTGTTGACAAACTCTTTTTTAGTTGCAACTGAATCATATACTTGTTTTTCACGAATATCTTTACCAATTAAAGCACCTTGATAAGCACTACTTAAATTTTTATATAAATTGGTTGATGTCCTTGTTGTTATCTTGGAATAATCATCACTATCTATGTTGATTTGGTTGTAAATATTTTGCTTTATTGAATTTGGGGCATCAAATGAATAATTAATACTTGAAGTGTGGTATTTATAACCAATATTGAAACTATTAATTCTTATTTCATTTTTTTCAACACCATTATCACCCAAATCATATTCGTCATAGTCTAAATTAAAATCAACATGTCTGACAAAATCAAGTACTTTTTCAGAAATTTCATCATTATCATTAGCAATCTCATTATTAATAGAATAGTTAATGTGTTTGATATTATTTGTTATTTTTTCATTATTTATTTTTGGAACATCAATAGTTAAAGTAATTCTATTTGATATAATTTTTGTTTTTTTAAAATTAGCTATCACAACAAAATTATATTCACCTGCTTTAATATCTTCTGTTCATTTTACAAATCCTTTATCAAATGATATTGAACTTGGTAAATCATCTTTTGTAGTTGATTTTAATTCCCATATGATAGCATTATCATTTGTAACTTCTTTACCATCAATCACCAATGACCATTTATTTGGATCTTGATTTGCTATTCCTTCAGTTCCAGTCAAAGTAAAATCTTTATTATCACCATGATCCAATTTAATCATATTAGCAGTATCAAGTATTTTAATAAGGGGTTGATTGTTAATCATCATACCAGCATTTGCAAGTCCAATTACATCTAAATTGCCTTTGTATCCGCCTTTGCCATTTGATTCATTTGACCAAAAATTATCAATTCCATATTCATCACTTTTGCTTCAAGTGATATTAATAGGTTCTCCTTGTTCTTTACTCTTTGTCAAATATACATTCGTTAATTGGTCTTTTTCATATTCATTTGTAATTGGTAATTCAAATGAAAGAGATTGTTTTTTATCATTATCATCATTTATTTTAAATGGATCAATATCTTTATTTTCATCATATTCATAGATTAATTGATCTAATGGTACTGCTGAGTGAGCAGTATATTTATCTTTTTTATTAGGATCATTAATATAACGATTATTTGTTAAAATAATATCTAATTGAATTTCATATTTATTTTCATATGAATTACTTATCATGTCATAAACAACTGGTTGCAATGTATATCCAGTGATTATATCTTCACTAAAATTAATCATTTTATCTTGTTTAGTTTTTAAATTAAAATTAAGATTTGGAATAATATTTTCAACTTTTATATCAAAGATATTATTGAAATCATTTTCAGATATGATAGCACCTTTTTTGTAACCATTCTCTTCTCTATTTACTAATTCATTTCAATAGTAGCCATCTTTACCTTTTAATACATCATCTTTAACTGATAATTTAACATTTTTCAAAAAGTTTTCTAATTGTTTTTGAGCCACTGATAATGACATTTCTTCGCAAACACCATCAAAAAAATCAACCATATTTTCTTGAAGA
>CACZNK010000006.1 GCA_902782585.1 uncultured Ureaplasma sp.
GAATTTTTAAAACCCTCTTAGCAAGATTTCAAATGATTATCAAAGATTTCAAAAACCGCCGAAATTGTCCGAGGCAAGTTATATAGCTCATACTTCACTTAATGAAAGAGTTAATAATCTTTTAGATTTACTTTGCTAGATACATTTTTTGTTTCTAATAATATGAGTAATATTACACAAAATTTATGAAATATATAGTAACTTGATTTGACTTTATTTTAGAAAAATATTAATTAAATTTTTGATATCAAGTTGGTTTTTGTAACCAACAAACATATTGAATAATTTACCATCTTTAAAAAATAAGATGGATGGTACTGATTGAATATTTAATTTTTTAGCTAATATTGATTCACGATCCACATTAACTTTAAAAAAACTAATGTTTTTATATTCATTAGAAAGTTGAATAAGTATAGGTGAAAGCATTTTACATGGTCCACATCAATCAGCATAAAAATCAATAATAACATGCTTATGAGTTTTTATTGCTTGTTCATAATAAACAGTAATTAATTCACTTATAGCCATATTATTATTTATTTTTAGTTTTCTTAAATTTCTTTTCAAATATAGCTTTTTCAACTTTTATATTTGGGATTTTATTTTCAGCTATTGCTGATTCAATAATTTTGATAGTTTTACTATCAGATTTCATAATAAAATTACATTTAGGATAATTATTACAACCAATAAATTTTCTATGTCGTTTACTTAACCTAAGTACCAAATCATTACCACATTCTGGACATTTTAAACCAATTTTTTTTGGTTGAATTACATTTGGGAATTCATTGTATTTACATTTTGGGAAATTATTACAACCAATAAAACGCATACCTTTATCTTTAGTGTAACGGTATATTAAATCTCCACCACATTTTGGACATTTTCGACCAATAAAATTATCTTGATCAGCAATTTTATCAGCTCTTGTAATTGATTTATTAAGTATTGGTTGAAATTCAAAAATAGGTTCTTTTCAATCAATTTTACCATCAGCAACTTTATCCAATTTTTCTTCAAAATTTTTTGTAAATTCTTTATTTAAGATAAAGTTGAAGTATTTATCAAGAAATTTTACGACATCATTACCGAGGGGCAACATTTGATATGAATGTGAATTTAATTGTGCATAACCTCGATCAATAGCCATATTAGCCATTGATTTATATGTTGATGGTCTTCCTACTCCAGCATTATCTAATTCTTTAATCAATGAAGCTTGTGTATATCTAGCAGGCGGTTCACTAGTATGTTTTTTAATTTCAATTGAAGTAAAATCATCAATTGTTTCACCTAATAGTTGATCGGAAAGTTTTAAATCACGGGTTGAAGTTTCAGAAGTCTCGCGATAAACTTTTTTATATCCAGGTTCAACCAGGATTCTTGAATATGTATAAAATTTGTTGTCATTATTAATGATTCGGACAACAGTATTTTCATACTGTGCAGGAATCATAAAACTTGCAATGGTTCGACACCAAATTAAGTTGTAAAGTTCATATTCTTCTTTTTTTACTTTGTTTTTAATTGATTGAGGAGTGATAAAAGGATCAATTACTCTAATAGCTTCATGGGCATCTTGAACATTAGTTTGATCTTTTTTAGATGTTGATTTATGAGGTTGGAAATATTGTGGACCAAATACTTTAGTGATGAATTTTTTTGCTTGTTCAGCGAAATAAGATGAAATACGAACACTATCGGTACGCGGGTAACTAATTAATGCCACATGTTCATTATCAATTTTTATACCTTCATATAGTTTTTGCGCAACACTAGTAGCTTGTGAAACACTTCATTTTAATCGATTAATTGCATCTTGTTGAAGTGTTGAAGTTTTATATGGATCATTTGGACTAGAGCTACGTCTTTTAGGTTTATCAATTTGATAAATTTTAAATTTCTTTGTTAAGTTTGCTTTTACTTTTTCAGCAGATGCCACATCAATAAAGTCAATACCACTTCCTCCATCTTCACTATTAGTCTTTTGAATATTAATATCTTTAAGAGATTTGTTTACCTCACGAAGAATTAATTTACCGTATTTTTTGGAAATAGGATCTAATGTTCATCAATCTTTGGTTTTAAAATTATTAATTTCTTGTTCACGGTCATAGATCATTTTAAGAGCAACAGATTGAACACGACCTGCGCTTCTTCCACCTGTTTTTTTTCTTACCTCTTTTGACACTTTAAACCCCACAAGGCGATCTAATAATCGACGTGAGAATTGTGAATGAATTCAATTCTCATCAAGTGATCTTGGATGTTTTAAAGCTTCAAGAATTGCAAATTTAGTAATTTCATTAAATGTAATTCTTTTACATTTTGCTTTGTCTTTATTTGATAATATACTATAAACATGCCAAGATATAGCCTCACCTTCACGGTCAGGATCAGTTGCTAAATAAATTTCATCAGCTTTACTTGCTGCTTGTTTAATACTTGCTACAATCTTTGTTTTAGGTTGTAATCCCTTTTTCTTGCTTAAAGGAATAATTCATTTAGGTTCTAATGTTTTTTCATCAAAGCCAAGATTATTTGATGGCAAGTCACGTATATGACCAACTGTTGCAATGATTGTAAAATTATCATCTTTTAAATATTTGTTTATTGTTTGAATTTTATTAGGTGACTCAATGATAAGTAGTTTATTCATATAAAGAACAAATATAAATTATATTGTTACAATTCTGTTTTAAATATGTTTTTATTTAGTTTTTATTAATAAAAACTACTTTAAAATCATTAAAATTTTTAATTAATGTCAATTTTGACTTCAATTTTAAATCAAATTCATAAGTTTTATTTGTGTACAAATAAACTTTATTTTTCTTATTTATTAAATATGCTTTTGCTTCATCATTTTTTGATTTCAAATTATTAAAGAAAATTACTTTATTATCTGAACCATAAAAGAATCTTGGTGTTATTTTTTGGTTGCTTCCATATAATTCAGAGACAAAACACATTTGTTTATTTTTAATTAATTTCATTAATTTATCATTATTCATAATCTCTTTTATATTATCAACATAAATGATAAACGGAAGATGGGATTTAACTAACAAATCTAACTCTGATTTATTTAAATTTGTTTTTCTAAAACACAATACATAATCATTAACAGCTAGAAATTTTAAACATTTAAGATTTTGGTTGTCAATTCTTGATTCAATGCATATATGTTTTTTATTCATTAATTCAAAATTACCAGAATAGAAAATAACAAATGGTGGTTTATACACAGTCCGTAAATAGTATGGGTACATATCATTAATGATGGTGATATAATCACATTTAACACTCTCACATATCTTGTTGGCTTGATCAGTATCCACTGATTCTTTATTTTTTAAAGCACAGAAAACTTTATCCCATATGAATTTATGTTTGATTAATAAGTAAATTAAGATTTTATCCATTTAGTACCTCCGTAAATTAAAAATGAAAAAAATATAATTTTAAGTTATTTAAATTAGAATAAAATTACATAAGGTGTTGATTATGTGATCTAAATTTTATTTAAATACTAAGTATTATTTTGGTAAAGGTTGTGTTAAAAATAATCTTAGTCAAGAAATTAAATTATTTAAACCAAAATGCATAATGTTAATTTATGGTGCTGGTTCAATTAAAACTAATGGAATCTATAATACAGTAGTTAATGAAATTAAAAAAAATAAAGTAAAGTATATTGAACATTATGGTGTTCAACCCAATCCAATTGATACTGATGCATATAAAGCAACAATTAAAGGAAGAATAAATAAAGTTGATTTAATCATTGCAGTTGGTGGTGGAAGTGTTATTGATGAAGCTAAAGTAGTAAGTAATTTGATTACTAACAAGCAATATAAAAGTGTTTGGGAATATATGGATAAAGATGGAAAAATTAAAAATAACCCCATTCCTGTTATATCAATAGTTACTATTGCAGCTACTGGTAGTGAAAATAATTACAATTCAGTAATTACCAATAGTAAAACTCATGATAAATGAGGTGTAAAAAATCAAAATAGACCTGTAGTTTGTTTTGAAGATCCAACATATACTTTTAGTGTTAATAAATGACAAACAGCAAGTGGTGTTTTTGATATTATGTCACACTTGTTGGAACAATACTATGACACAAAAAATCATTTTGAATGAACTAAACAATACATTATTGCAAACATTAAAACATTACTAAGATTTGCTCCAATTGTTATGAAACAACCTAAAAATTATGAGGCAAGAGCAAATATTCTTTGAACCTCTTCATGAGCATTGAATGGTTTAGGAGCAATTAATACTACCTGTGGTGATTGGAAAGTCCATGCGCTTGAGCATGCATTAAGTGGAAGATGAAATGTGTCACATGGTGCTGGACTTGCACTAATTACCCCTGTGTATATCAGTTATATGTGTGCACATGACAAGAAATTTAAACAATTAACAATTGAATTATCGGAAATTCTGTTTAGTAAAAAATCAGTTAGTTATTTTATCAACAAAATTAAAAGTTTTATTAAATTACTCGACTTACCAATCAAACTAACTGATTTTAAAGAAATTAAAAAAGTAACAAAACAAGACATTGAATGATTATCAGCTGCATTTGATCGCAATATTAATGGTTTTCATAAATTAGGTGTTGATATCTATAAAAAGTTAATGTAGTACCCCTAAAATTAATAAACCATTTTTGATTTTTGTTTTAATACTACATTTATGTATAGAATTCCTACTCCATTATATTTGTAATCTAATACCAACATTTAAATTCCTTTGATAATGTGTGGATATTAATAATATAATATATGTGTTATGAAGAACTTCAAAATGACTAAAAAATTAAAGACACTTCTATGAACTTCAAGTGCAATAGTTTTAAATACAGCAATCGCAAGTTCATTAACTTCTTGCTCATTATTCAAAAAAGATGTCATCAATGACTATGGTGGTTATGATAGTAAATATGGTATCAATGAAGCGATATATAAACGTGCTGAAGATGATTTAAGACTTTTATATGAGAGTGAATTAAAAAAACAAAATATAGCTGGTTTAATTAGCGATAAGGAATGTGCATCAAGATTATCAAATTTTAGAAGCAATTTAAATAGTTTTCATAACTCATTAGCTAGTTATGATAATAGAACTTTAAGTTATAGTAATCGTCTTAATGCTTTAAAGACTTTTTCTAAGAATAATTATTCAATACATCTTGACAAAAATTACTTTAATATTAGTATTTCTGAGTTCTATGAAACTTTAGATTTATTTGTGCATCAACTATATAGCTACTTAAAACAAAACGATTGTGAGTCAGATTTTATTGATTATTACTTAAATATTGCCCAAGAAAAAGGTAAAATTTACATATCAAATTTAGAGAAAAAACCTGATATTGATTTATTTAGTGAATTACAAGATTTCCAAAGTTTTTTAACTGTAGAGACAATGAGTGAGATAAATTCTAAAGTTGCTGAATATAAAGCATCACGAGCTTTAAAACAATTTTTCGATGAATACACTATAATACCTCGAAAAAAAGTTGTTGAAGGTTATACATGAGATTTCTTATATTGGGATCCATTTTTTAATACAAATGACCCATCTAGACAAAGTAATATATCCAACTATATTAATAAGTTATTTATTATTAAAAGAAATGAAGATGGCCAAGAATTTGAATATAGTAGAAACATGATTCAAGGTTTTGATTTAATTCCTAGAACTAGTGAAATGCCATTTGATGCAAATAGCAATACTTACAAAGTTAAGATTAATTGGGAAATAAACACTATTCGTCCTAATAACAATAAATTTGCAAGCAAATTTCTTGATGAAGGTAAAAATCTCAATGAGGAATTTTCATATGAAACTGATGTTACATATGAATATGAATTACCAGTATCATTAGAGTATGAAAAACAGCAACTAAAATCTATATACTTGGACAACATAGAATTAAAATGAGATGATCTAAAAAATAGCTGTGCTAAGGAAGTATTTTTTACCAAAAATAATGATAAATATGTTGAACTTGATATTCATGGTTTGGCAAATGCTGGATTAAAAATAAATGAGACAAGACTTCAAACTCTTGTTCCTACAAATCCAAGTGATGTTGTTATGAATAATTCTATAACTGATGAAGTACCTGCTTCAATTGAACAGCAATTTGCAACAAATTGTAATATATTTGCAAAATCTGAAGTACATTATGATGAATCTGATAAAATCAAATGTGAATTTTATATAGGTTTTAAACATTCGTTTTCAGCAGAGGATGCCGAAGATTTAAATAAGAACCATGCTTTTAGTATTTACACTGATGGTTTTGAGAAGTTAAAATGAATGATATTAGAATGCACTGGTATGCAAGTATCCAATCAATATTACTTAAATGCACTCGGCGCTTATAATACTTGTTTAATTGAGATTAACACATTTAGCAATTTTATTGTGATGGTTGAAAATTCAAATTCTGCATACTATGCATCATTAGGTATTCAAATTGCTACAAGTATTATTTTTGGTACATTTCTAGCTATATCACTAGTACAATATATAGCTTCTTTCTGTCTAAATTTTTTCTTAATAACACAAATAGTTTCAATGACAGTTCAGTTAATAATTTTTGAGTTGCAAGCAGGTGCTGCAGGTGCTGCTATTATTCGTATGTTGTTTTTTAGTAGTAAACTTAAATCATTTACTGAAGCTGTAGGAATTGGTAGTGATTTTGCTGAAAAATATAAAACTATTCCAGCTAAAATAGATACTAATGATAAATTAGAATTTCTTGCAACTGTTAACAAGTATCCATGAGAGGATTATTCTACTTCAAAATTTATACAAAGATTAGTAAGTGATTATGATACATTTACTACTAAAGAAAAATTTTCTAAGACCATTGATGGTATAACACCACAAGACAGAATGGTATATTATAGTGATCTTGACAACAATCCTGACTATCAAGAATATCTAAAAATAAAAGAAGAATTTCAAGCTGATAAGAATTCAATTCAAAATGCATTCTATATTGATTCAATAACTTATGATGAGCAAAAAGAAGGTATAGATTCAGATGAAGCTCCACTAACTTTTTCAACAATTACAGGTCAGATTGTTGAATATTGTATGATTTATGATATTTTTCAATATGTTGTTATGATGGGTTGTCTTTATTTTAAAGGTGCTCCTGCATACATAGCGGCAGGAACACTTGGACAAATTGCAGCTAATGAATCTCACGAAATATTTAGACGTCTTATTTTTAAATTCTTTGGATCTATATTTATGTTGATAATATTCCAATTTGGTGTACCAGGTGTTATGGAGACAGTTTTTAGTGCAGTGTTACCTGATATGGATGGTCTTCCTGATTTTCCATCTGATGATACAACTCGTGGTGTATTATATCAGGGAAATTCAGATTTAACTGCTTACATATACAATGATGGTAAAGATGAAAATCCATGAATTTTATATATTGATCGTAAAGAAGTTAAAGATGATGATAAGAAACTTATTAAATGAGAATTAAGACCTGTTAGTGATGATGAAAAATTACCAAGTCAAATAAAGATTGATCAAGATGGTCTTGTTTCTTGAGAACATATTGATGAAATTATTCAATACAAATTTTATGTAATTGCTATTTATACTGATAAAAATTCTAATGAAAAAATTGAAACTAAATCTCCTTTAATTACTCTTACCGTACAAAGAAAAACAATTCCAGATTCAAAATAGTTGTTGTATGTGTAAAAGAAAAAACAATATTTTATACTATATTCCATTAATACCAATATTATTGTCTTGCACACCAATATTATCATCATGTTATGAACAAACAATGCCAAGTAGTAGTGTTGTTAAAAAATATGATGGATCTGATTGATATGGACTTTATGGTCAATTTAGTGAAGGTGATTATAATATTGATTTTGAAAATAGCAAAATCACATATACAAATCCATATAATCTCACATATGCACATAATCTAGTTTTACCAGATTATGTTTTATATAAACAAAATCAACTTGCTGTATTTTTTGATGAAGGTTTCTTTTCTGGTTTTCCAGTTCAAGGTAGTATTTATTTAAATATCTTTTTAGACAATATACCAGAACGTATGTTTGAAAATTGTTTTGATGTTCAAATAATCTATATCAAAAATAAATTAGTTTATGTTGGTGAGCGTGCTTTTTATCAATGTGTATCATTGAAATCTATAGAATTTGCTAAAGATAGTCAATATAGTAATTTATCAATTCAACAATTATGAATGTCTATTGAATATATTGGTGATGAAGCATTTTATTATACATCATTTAATTTTGATATATACTTTTTAAGATTAAAATCAATTGGTTTTGGTGCTTTTGATTCTTCTACACAAGTTAAATCAGTTACATTTTTAAAAGGAAGTTTACTAGAACAAAAAGATCATAGGTTACAAAAATCAACTTTTAGTAATTGTTGGAATATTAGATCATTAACATTAAATGATGCTATTTTAGGGATTGAAGATTCATGTTGTCTTGGTTGCTATAATTTATCTAAAATTGATTGACCAATCAATTCTGATGAACATTCTATTTATATAGGTCAAAAAGCTTTTTTTAATTGCACAAATTTAAGAAAAATAAATTCAAAAATAGATAGTTTCCCTAGTTTTGCACCATATTATATAGATGATGAAGCATTTTATGGTTGTGAGAATCTTTATATTGATGATTTAGATTTGGGTTATTCATCACAATTATTTTTTAGAAATACCACTCATATTGGTAAATATTGTTTTTGTGATTGTAATTTAATTAAATCTATTAAATTTATTAATAATTCTCTTCTTTATATTTGTTCATATGCCTTTTCAGGATGTGATCAATTATCTAGAATTAGTTTTGAGGATTTTGGAGATGTCGGCCCATGATGACCAAGTTCTAAATGTATTTTTAATGATATTTGTAAATTTGGTACATCTTACATTTCTCCACTTGCTCCTTTTAGTAAATGAAAAGCTTTTTTTGAATTACAAGTGAATGTTGAAATTGTAAATTCTTGGACTTTTGTTGTTATTAAGTAGTGTATTTTAATAAAGAATATAAGCATGTATATTATTTCTACAATATCAAATGGTTATATCCTACAATGACTTATACATC
>CACZNK010000007.1 GCA_902782585.1 uncultured Ureaplasma sp.
GAAATAACACAAAAGATAAAAAATGGTCAAATAATTGCGAATTATTCACATGATTTTATAACGAATCCTTTTGTTTATTTTAATATTCCTAACGAAGGATGAAAACTTTTGGGTACACACCGTAGTGCCCTTGGTTATTTAGGTTGAATTTATTGTTTTTATAAAATAGAATAATTTGTACAACAAATATATTTTCTAGTCATATTTCATTCTTTTCTTTATGATATTATAAATTTGATATAATACACTAAAATAGTTACAAAAAGAGAGGAAATAATAATGTTAGTTGATACAAGAAAAGAAACATTCGAAAACAAAAATGGTTTTACACCAAATGTTCAAAATCAACAATTAAAACCAAAACGAAATATTGGATATACTATTATTAACACTTTGTTAGGAATCTTTACTGTTACTATATGATGATGATTCTTATTAACTAGACGTAATTGATTTAATGCTAAACAACAAGATATAAATAAAAGAACTAGTGATATCAGCATTCAATTAGTTCAAAGAAGAGATACATTAATTAAGTTGTTAGATTTAACTAAATCACACATGAAATATGAAAAAGAAACATTAAATGATTTAACTCAATTAAGAACATTATCTTCAAATGACATTAAACCTAAGAATTTATCAAAAATAAATAAAGCATTAGATAAAGGTTTCGCTAAACTTAATGTTGCATTTGAGGCATACCCAAATTTACGTGCAAGTGACTCAGTAATGCAATTAATGTCAGTTGCTGATTTAAATGAAAGAGAAATTGCAGCAAGTCGTAGATTATACAATCAATCTGTAATGGAATTCAATCAAAGATTATTTGTTTTTCCAACTCAAAATACTGCTGCAAGAATGAAATTGTATAGCCTTCCATTATTTGAAGCTAGTCAAGATCAAAAGCAAGATATTAAACTAGATTTAACTTCATTTTTAGATAAGAAATAATTATAAAACTATAGCAAGTTTAAATTATGAATGATGAAAAGATAAATTCATTAGATGTTTTTAAATATTATGATAAAAAAATTAAAGATCTAGTAAGTAAAAATACTAATCAATATATCAATGATTTATTTTCTAAAACAAATTATGATAAAAAACTTACTAATGAATTAATAGCAAAAATACAAAAACAACAAATTCAGATTGATACTTATAATAAGAAGTTCTTTAATAAACCATTATTCTTTAAGAGACTTAAAGGTATTATGCCACCCATATTTTTTATACTTTTTATAGTTAGTGTTATTCTAGTTGTTTATTCATATATATTTAGTGATGGTTGAACAAATAATACTCGATTAACAATGCGATATGTTGGATTTGGCTTATTATCAGTATTTGCTATTTCATTTGCCATATTTTTAATCCTTTTTTTTAAATGAAGAAAACAATCATGAATTTCTAAAGAAGTAATTGATCCAATCATTAAACAAAATGATCAAGATACAATAAAAATGATAAACGAGATGTTAAATATAACATCTTCAATTAAAGCTAGGGATTGTTTTGATATTTATGAAAAATCATTTGCAAATTTTAAAATTAACAACCATATTTCAAATGTTGATTTTAATTTATGAAATGAAGTATTATCACTTGATGATAATGAATCATTATATTGTGAAATGCATGGAAATGTATATAACCATCCATACATGTATTTAACATTAAAATCATTTGAAATGAAAGATGTACCTTATACAGGCTCAATAACTGTTATGATTCCAAGAATGAATTCTAAGGGAACTTTTTCTACTGAAGCTGTAACAGTTGCTGCAACAATTATGAAACCAAAACCATTTTTTGATAATGATTCTCATTTTGTATATAAAGTGGGTGTTTACCCAAAACTATCATTTAATAGCTTTTCATCATTTTCAAATATTCACCATGTAAAGAGTTTTTATAAAAGACATAAAAACTATTCAATGATGGAAAATCCGAAATTTGATATGTTATTACCTTGTGAAAGAAATGATGATTTACAATTTCATACAGTTTTCAGTATTTATACACAAGAACAAATTATAAATTGTATTGAACAATACAAACTTAAAAATTTGCAAATAACTAAACATGGTATGTATGTATATATAGATTTAGATAATGGATTAACAAACAAACGTTTAGTATATAGTGGTGACGTATTTTTAAATTATTCACCACAAATAATAAAAGATAGTTTTGTTAATGCAATGAATAATAATATGAAATATTTATATCAATATATGTCACCTATTTTTTCAATTAGCATGTTTCAACAAGAACGATTTAAAGTACCAACATCAAATTCAAAAAATAATAAAGCTTCAGCATGTATGGTTGAAAAAATTATTAATTCTAATTCATCTATTGAAAGATACTTTAATAAAAATACAAGTAATATTGTATATGATGGTATTCCAAAAACATCTATTTTATATCAAACATCTAAATATAGTGTTTCAAAATTAACTTTATTTTCATTTAGTCATACTCCAAAAGTTCAATATGTTACAAGATTTGCTGGGAATAAAGTTGTTTCAGTTCCAATTCATTACAATGAATATAACAAAATTGATGCTAAATATTTAGCATTATCATGAATAAATAATACTAATATGAAAGATTTTGTTATTGAAAATAAAAATGAATATATGGTTGCAAATAAAATACATGGTATTTATAAGTATGTTGATCAAGTTGCAGTTATATTTGATTCATCAATTAAATCAATTAAAGGTAAAGAGAATACAATAATAAATTGTGTTAATAAGATATTAGTTTAGTTTGTATAATGGAATAGCACCATTATTTGGCGTTTATGGTGAAGCCTGGTTAACACAACTGACTGTGAATCAGCCATGCGTGGGTTCAAATCCCACTAAACGCCCCATTAAATTAAAAAAATAAATCTACTTTTTGAGTAATGTTGCAAAGGATATTTTAGTGTAAGATTAGTCAATATCAAATATAAACATAATAATTTTGAAGTTAACTCCCAATATGATGCTAATAGTAGTTAAAAAAACTTTTAGTAATTTTGATGATATAGAAGAAGAGCTACTAGATGTTTAACTATGCTGTAGTAGATAATTCTTTCTAAACATATTAGATATTTTTGTCACAATATTTTATGGATTAATTTATATTTATATATAATTTTGTATATAGAGAGAAGCCACAAGTGGCTTCTTTATTATTAAAGGATTTATGAAAATAGATGTTCCATTATTGTGTAGTGAATGTAATTCTCGAAATTATCATATTAAAAAAGAAAAATTCAATCCAAAACGTATTGAATTAAGAAAATATTGTTCACATTGCAAAAGAGCAACCATTCATAAAGAATCAAGATAATATGTCAAAAGAACAAAGAAAAGAGCAAAAGAGAATTAATAAACGAAAGAAAAAAGCAGAATTTGATGAATTAAATCATCAAAAAGATTTAAAGTATAGAAAATTAAAAGATGTAACAGCTAGTGAAAAACAAAATTATTTAAAAAAGTCTCAAAATTTAAAAAACGAATATAAAAATAATTATCACCAGATCAAACTTACATATGCTAGCGAATTAAAAATAAAACTAATTGACCTAAAAAATCAGCGTAAAAATAGTTCCAAATTTAAAAAAGAAGTAAAACAAATTAAACAAGAGAATAAAACTGCATTAGATAAAAAATTATCCGAATTAAAAAATACATATAAAGATAATTTATTTTCATTAAAGACATTGATGCTATATGAAATTGCTAAAAATCAAGTAACTGAAAAACAACAAAAATTTGAAAAAATGAAAGTTGATAAAAGATGTGCTTACAATGTATATCACAAAAAAATGAAATTTATTAATAATATTTACAATGAAAAAGTTAATGAAATTTCAAATGAACATCGAACTAGAATTGGTGATTATCGCAAAAAATTATCTGAATTTATTTTTGCAAACAAAAATAATAGGAAAACAAATGAGTACAAACAAAAATTAGAACAATTACATACACAATATATACAAATCAATTTAGAATGTGAATCAAAGATAATTGAAAATAAAATTACTTATAAAAATACTTGTGCTCAGGCTTTACATCAAAGAGATTTATCATATGATAATGATTTAGATACAAATTTTAAACTTAGAAGATGATGATATGGAATTGGAAAAGAATTTCAAAGGATGTCATGACCAACAGGTAGAAAAACATTTAAAGATTTTTGAGTTGTAATTTTTGTAACTGCATTTCTTGTTGGTGTATTTGCTTTATTAGATTACATATTGACATTATTTTAAAGAAGAAAGGAAAAAATATTATGATCCAAAATATTCAATGATTTATCGTTACAGTTATAGGTGGTAAAGAGGATTCAATTATTCAATCTTTAAAAGAAAAAATTAATAATTTTGGTTACAATGAATATGTAACTGAAATGAAAGTATTTAAAATTAAAAAAACAAGTGAAACTATTTTCACTAAAACAGATCCAAAATTACCAAAGAATTTAAAAAATACAAAAACAACAATATGGGAAACATTACCTAATGGTAATTACAAAAGGATTAAAACAAAAATTGTAAATAAATTTCCTGGTTATGTATTTTTAAAAATGGAAAATTTAGATGAAAAAATGCTTCATTCTATTTGATTCTGTATTCGTAATACAAATGGTGTATTAGGATTTGTTGGTTCAAGTGGTAAAGGTGCATTACCTATTCCTATTTCAATTTCTGAATATGAAAATATTGTTAATGAACATAATCAAAACCCTATTGCATCTGAAGAAAATAAAAATGTTCAAGTTAATGAAGAAACTGGTGAGGTTGTTAATCAACCAATTAATGAACCAAAAAAAGTTTATACATGTACTTATCAAGTTGGTAATACTGTAAAAGTTAATTCTGGGTCATTTAAAGGTGAATCTGGTACAGTAAAAAATATTGATTTAGAAAAAGGTAAAGTAACAATTCAAATTGAAATGTTTGGTCGAGTAACATCAATTGAATTAGATTTAGATGGAGTATCAGTAGAATAGTATGAAGAAATCTAATATAGTTGATTTTATCATCACTCAAATAAATAAATCTATAAATCATACTATTGATATATTAAATGAGAATAATATAAATCGAGGTGAGATTAAAGTTAATGTTGAGCAAAATAATAACATCGATTTTGGTGATTTCTCAACCAATTTTGTATTATCATTAAATCTTCCTAGATCAAAATGTATGGAATATGCAAATGATTTAGCTTCAACATTCATTAATAAAAAGTATTTTAAAGAAGTAACAGTTGCTAATCCAGGTTTTATTAATTTTAAATTATCAGATTATCTTTTACAAAGTGTACTATTTGATATTATTAAAAAAGGTAAAAAGTTTGGTATTGCTAAAAAAACAAAATTGAATTATAATATTGAGTTTGTTTCAGCAAATCCTACAGGTTTATTGCATATTGGTCATGCAAGAAATGCTGCTATTGGTGATACATTAGCTAGAATTTGAGAAGCTAATGGTATTAAAGTTGATCGTGAGTATTACATTAATAATGCTGGTAATCAGATGGAATTATTGGGATTGAGTGTATTAATCAGATATAAACAATTATTTAATGAAAAAGTTGAATTACCAAAAGATTCATATCATGGTGAAGAAATTATTACAGTTGCTAAGAAAATAAAAGAAGAGTATGGTGATCAATTATTACACGTTGAATTTAATGATAATTGTATCTTACCAGAATTTAGTAAAGAAAAAAATCTTATTAAATTATTTGCTGAAAATTTTTTATTGTCAATTATTAAAAAAACATTAGAAAATTTTGGTGTTCATTTCAATATTTGATTTCCAGAAACAGAACTTTATAAAAACAATATGATAAAAATTGTTTTGCAATTATTAAAAGATCATATTTATTCAAAAGAAGGTGCCACATGATTAAAAACAACTGAATGTGGAGATGATAAAGATCGTGTATTAATTAAATCAGATGGTAATAACACATATTTTATGCCAGATATTGCTTATCACAATATAAAGTTATCAAGAGGATATGATAAAATTTTTAATATTTGGGGTGCTGATCATACTAGTTATGCTGATCGAATGAGTATTGCAATGAGACTATTAGGTTATGATAAAAATAAACTAAAAATCTTAATTATGCAAATGGTTCGTTTAACTAAAGATGGAAAAGAATTTAAAATGTCAAAAAGAACTGGTAATTCATTAACTTTGGAAGATTTAATTAATGCTATAGGTAAAGAACCAGCAAGATGATACCTTGTAAGTAAACCAATGACAAGTCATCTTGAAATTGATGTTGATAAAGCATCTAAAAAAGATAGAAACAATCCTTTGTATTATGTCCAATATGCTCATGCACGTATTCAACATATTTTATGTAAAACAATGTTCAAATTACCAAAGAATTTTAACTTATTAAACTTAAAAATTGAACGTCAAATTATTATTGCTTTACATTCTTATGTAACAACATTAAGAAAAATAGCAAAATCGTATGAAGTAAATATTTTAACTATCTATTTATACAATCTTGCTAAATTATTTCACTCATATTATGCATCAAATAAAATCATTGATGATTCAAATCAAGAATTATCAATGCAAAGATATTGATTAGTTTATTGTGTAAAAGTTGTTTTAGCTAATGGTTTATCATTACTAGATATTAAACCAGCTGATGAAATGTAATTAAATTTTATTTGTTCCCTTCAACTACAATAGGTGTTTCAATTTTTTCTGCACCTTTTGTAAAACTTTTACGGTTAATTATCTCTTTGTTTTGAATATTCATTGTTAAATCAGGGAGAACAATTTCATCATCTGACTTACCAACAAATCTTGTAGGTTCATTAAGGCCTTCACAAATAGCATCACATAAAATTGTTGTCATTAGATATACAGTTTTAATTGATGATGTATTGCATGGGATAATAAAATCAATTAAATTTGGATCAGCATTAGTATTTGCTAAAGCAACTACTGCAATACCTAATTTCTTAGCTTCAACTACAGCATTGTGTTCAACAATTGGGTCAAGAACAATAATTGCTTGTGGTAAACCTTTCATTGTTCTAATTCCACCAAAGAATTTACCTAAACGCTCAGTTTCTTTAATTTTTTGTAATTGTTCTTTCTTTGAATATTTTTTAATTTCATCTGACAATTGAATCATAATCAATTTATTAAGTTTAATAATTGATTTATTGATTGTGCGGAAGTTTGTTAATGTTCCGCCTAATCATCTTTGATTTACATAGAAACATTTAGCACGTTTGGCTTCTTCCTTAACATGGTTTTTAATAATCTCACCACGAGTACCAACTAATAGAATTCTCCCACCCTCTTTAGTTAGATCACTTAAAAATTTGTAAGCACGATCTAAGAATACCATACATTTTAATAAGTCAATATTGTAACTTCGACCATTTCTTTTATAAATAAAAGGTTTCATTTTTGGATTTCAATATTTAATTTTTGAACCAATGCTTGCACCAGCTTCAATTAATTTGTTTACAGAAACTAGTTTTCTAATTTGAAACTCTTTATTTACTTCAAAAAAAGCATTAATTTTGTTTTCGATGTTTTTCTTAGTATCAACTTGAGAAAATTTTTGTGATGAATTTGCTTTTGATTTTAATTTTTTAATTAATCCTGTAACTCTTTTAGTTATTTTTTTCTTTTCAGGTTTAACTGCTTTTTCAGTAGAAGTTTTATTCTCAACTACTGATTCATCTTTTTTAATTTTTGGCATTAATTTTCCTTTCGCTTTATTTAATCAATATTTTTGATCAAAACAACATATTTATATATATGTGCTTACTTATTATATTTATAAATTATTAATAATTTATGTAAAATAAAAAACAATGATTAACTTGTTAAAAAATGTCGCAAGATCATTTAAAAAAAACAAACTATCAATTTGTGGTTTGTCTTTTTTAGTTTTTTTATCAGTTGGTATATATACCGCTTTGTCCGGGACTACAAGTGCCATCAATAAAGAATACAAATGAATTTTAAAAGAAGGCAATTTACATGATTTTACAGTTTCAGAACTTTATAATGTTGGTGTAGTTAGATATAGTAACAATGTTGAAAAATTTAAGGGTGTTAATGGTGAAGATATTCCTTCGTGCCTTTATAATGATAATTTGCTTTCTAAGATAAATATTATAGATACTGATGGAACAATTATTGAAACAGTTATTGCTCCTTATGTTACTATTACAGGAACTAGAACTAATGCTAATGTTTCAATTTCATATACAGTTGATGTTTCTAATTGCGATGATAATGCTTCATTAAAGAATTTTTACTTAGATAGCTGAATTAGTCATTTAAATAATCCTTCATCAATTGATACATGGACTAATCATATTGAATATTTGCAACCAACAATAAGTTATCAAATAAAAAATTTAAATGTGAAAACATTTACATATTTTACTGAAACACAAAAATCTTATGGTAAAGGATCTAATGATTATGTTGAGTTATCAAAAGCTGATTATGATTCATATTATAATGCATTGAAAATTAATGATAATACACAAAAAATTTTATTAGCACATGCCAATGATTTATATTCAATTATTGGTCAAGAAAATACATTGATGAGTCAATATTTAAGTAATATATTAGGAGTTAGTGAATTTCGTAATTTTACATCATTAAATATTGACAACTCATCTGATAATATTTATTACAAAGTAATAAAATCAAATCCAACTGACATAGTTGATTCATTAGTATCAATTGATCCCAATAATGGAATAAATAAAACACAATGAAATAATTTTGATGTAAAAGATTGTACATTTAATGTTTTAGATTTTAAATCAAATGATAATTGGAGTTTAAACCAAACATTAAAATATATACCTAATCAAATATCTGATGGTTTTGACATTCATTATATTGAAAAAATTTATTTATTAAACAAGGGCGATTGAACTGAAATTCCATCTGATTTTAACAAAATTATAGATAATTCACCATTACCAACTAATAATGAAGAATGTCAAAATTGGTGGGATACCAAGAAAAAGTTATTAACTACATGGTGAAACTATGAAAATAATAATCAAGAACAAGTATATTGTAAGGATGATAGAGTTACAATTCAATGAACTAATTCATTTGGTAGTCCAAGTGCTTGATCAATTAGCAACTGAACATCACATTTTGCTGTAGTTAATCCAGAGTTTTTAAAAGAAAATAATTTACATACATTAGATCCATCTACATATAATGAAATGGAATCTTATAAACAATATGCTAATAATAATCCAAGCATAACTGATCAAAAAATGTTATTTATTGGCTGAATAAATAGTTTAAATTACCCTGATTTTGAAAATTGATTTGAATCAATTTATCAAAATCCTAAATATAAAAATCAATTTATTATTCCTGGTGGTGCATCCCCATACTTAATTATTGGTAGTGGAATTACACCTGATTTTATTTATCCAATTGTTTCAATGGAAAAATTAACCCCAAACCCAAAGAAAGAATGTATTTACTTTGTAAATGATGCTGGTTATGGGAGAATATTTGATTCATTTAGAAATAATTTAAATGAAAATTACATTGTTGGTAAATTTACATCAAATAATAAAAAAATTCAACAAGAAACATTAAATAAGATTAATGAATATGCTGCAAGTAAAATGATTTATCCTAAAGGGATAAAAGCAGCTTATTTTAGTACAGATATGAATAATGTCTTAAATGCAAGTTCATTTAGAATTTCATATATTCCTAAATTTATTAACATAATTAATTTGACTTCAATAAGTTTAACATTATTTATCATTTTATTAAGTTTAGTCATTTGTGCAATTGTAATTCATCGTTATATTACTAATCAACAATCGACATTAGGAATAATGAGAGCTAATGGTTTTTCAACAAAACAAATTGCTACATCAATGTTACCATTTGCAATGACACCTACAATTATTGGAGTATTATTAGGTGTAATAGTTGGGACATTACTTGAATTAACTGTTTTAAGTTTATTCTCGAATTATTGGATGCTGCCAACAAAATTATTAGGATTTAATTGAATTGGTTTTGTTACAATTTTATTTATTTCTTTAGCAATCTTTATTTCAACTGTATACTTCACTTCTTTATATGTATTAAGAAAGAATACAGTTGATTTAATGAAGTGCGATAGTCAAAACAATCCAAATCTAATATCAAGATCGGTGAAAAAAGTATTTGGTAAATTTGGCATTATGACCAAATTTAGAGTATCAGTAGCTTTTAATTCAATTTGAAAGTTAATTGTGCTTGTAATAATGACTTCATTATCATTATCTACACTTATGTTTACTTTTTCAATTAGTGGTAAATTTAAAACTTCAACAAGTCTAACAAATAAAAGTCGTGGTTATAATTATGCTGTTGATTTAATTACTCCTACAACTCAAGGTGGTCAATATATTGGTGTAAATTTTGATAAAACAAACAATAATTCATTTGGCTTTGCTGGTGTAAGTGGATTTAATCAAGCAGGTAGTGATTCAAGAGATATTAATTATGTTCAATCTTTATATTATGGTGATTGTTCTGAAGTTGATATGAAAATTAGTGGTAAACTTCTTTCAGAAATTTCACATATAACATTACCTGGAATTGAATATCGACCTAATGCAAATGGATTTAGTAAAGGGTTTTTACCAAAAAAAGAAGATTCTAATGGCAATGAACATAATTTAAATTATTTTTTAAATAAGAAATATTATTTTTCATCAATGTTATCTAATTATTTAAATGTTACATCATCCGCAGATATTGATTTCGAGACCGAGGGTGCAAACAAATATTTAGAAACTTATTATAACTCAATGATGTCAAGTTCACAAGATACACTTCATTCAAATTTATTTATACCTTTTATGGGTGATTCTTTTGGACAACAGACAGATATCTTTTACCTAAAAGATAGAATGTTAACTAATAGCACATTAAATTATTTTTTAGGTTCATTAGGAATAGAGTCAAATCCATGAGATATTGCAGCATCTTTGATGCCAGATAATAATAAAAAACTTCTTGAAAAAGCAAATGTTGATTTTGTAAACTTCATAGCTAATGCTATTTATTATCAAGAAGGTCAATCAAGTACAAATTATAAAGAGTTACATGATTTATTTGTAAATGCTAATGATGGTGATGAAGAATTGTCACTTTATAAAGAATTTATTAAAGCATTAGAATCAGATCCAACTCAATATATCATAAATACAGCTACTGCTGTTGGTGATAATATTGATCCATCATCTGATCAATCTTTTCTAAATGTTGCAATGCGTCCGTCATTTTTAAATTTATTAACTACAGCATATGCATATACTGATTGTGCAGAGAAAGATTATTATATAACTTATAACACCATTCCAATGCTAAAAGAAGATGAAACTTATACATGAATTGATGCAAGTGTTGCTTCTGATAATGCATCTGCAAAAATAATGGGTATCAAAACCGGTGAACAAACATCAAAATATATCAATTTATTCGATCAACAAAAAAATAATTTAAATGATGGTGATAATAGTTTAATTAGATATACAAAAGAACAATTTAAAGAGGATTACAAAACATCAGATAATTCATGAAATTATAACTTTGATAAACCATTTCCGATTATTGCTAATGCTTATGCAGCACACAAATATAATTTAAAAGTTGGTAGTGAAATTTCATTTTTTATCAATAATAGAATTGATCGCTATTTAGATGAAATTAATAATTCTTCATTATTAAAACATATTGCTAAATTTAAAGTTGTAGGGATATGTACAACATACGAAGGACAAGAATACTACATTGATCAAGATGTGGCCAATTTATTATTAGGATTAAAAACACATTTATGAGATGGTGAAAAAGATGGAAGAAATCTATGTATCCAATCAAAATATCAACCTAACCATTATTATGCCTATGAATATGAATCATTAGAAAATCCATTATGTGAATTTAATGATAGTCTTTTTAAACCATTTGATAAAAAGGGAATAAATGTTCCATGTGGTAATGACATGTTAATCAATTTAAATGATTATGAGGACCAAATGTATGATAGTGGATATAATTTAACTCCTTATGGATTTAATGGTGTGTTTACTAAATCAATGAATGGTGGACCAATATTAACTAAAGGTGTAATTCTATATTCAACTACAGGATTATATCCTGGTAATGACAAATTAACATCAGAGGTTACTACACAATTACTTTCATATGGTGCAAATTTAGAATTATTACGACGTGTAACACTAAATGGTGATTTATCTAATGAATTATCAAAAAAGATTTCCAATGCATATAATGATTGGATTAATGCACCTAATAATGAAAAAGAACAAAAACATAAAATATTAGAATCTTATGCCCCTGAAGCAGTTAATCTTATTCATGATTACTTTGGTGATCAAGCATATACACTTGTTGTTGCTAATGTTTCAGATGCATTTTCATCACAATTAATTTATGATCATCTATCAAGTACTATTTCTAATATTACATATGCTGTTATTGCTGTAGTTTCATTAATGGTTATTATTATTGTGGCATTAATTACAAATATGGTTATTAATGATTCAAAACGATTAGCATCATTATTAAAAGCACTTGGATATACTGATGGGGAGAATGCAAGTTCATTCTTAGCTATATACATACCAGTGATTATTTTCAGTTTAGGTATTTCCCTATTATTATCTTGAGGTTTGATTACTATATATAACTCATTAATCTTTAATGGTATGAGTATATGATTAAATACTCAAATTAAGTGATATAACTATTTAATCTCTGCAGCACTAGTTAGTGTGATATTTGGAGTATCAGGATTAAATTCAGCAATATTACTAAAGCATACATCATTAGTTGATTCAATTAAATAAAGGATATAAAGTATGAAAAAAAGAAAAATTAAGCATATGAAAAAAATTAAAGAACGAAACATTCTTCTTAATAAAAAGATTAATGTTTTAAAAACAAAACTTGCAAATTTAAAACTTAAATCTGACAAGATCAATGTTGTAAATCATAAAGCATTCATTAATAAAAAGAAATTAATTAAACAAATTTCTATCATTATTTCACATTTAAACAAATATCAGGCAAAATTAACAAAAAACAAGTATGCAATATTTGAATATAGTCTATATAATGAAAAAATTAATGAAATTGATGCAAACAAACTTTATAAATTTATTTGTTATGTTGAATCATCAAATGCTAGTTATAAAATATTCCCTTACAAGTCTAATCAAATTTTTAAATTGAATTGATATACAAGAAAACAAATGCTTTATACTAATAAACTATATTGATTACGAGACATACATTTAAGAGGACTAATTTTAAAACACAAGTCAACATATTTATTGAATAAACGTATTCAAAAGCTTAATAAAAAATTGAAAAATATAAAAAATGAAATTAAAAATTTAAAAATTTCATTTGCTGACCGTTATCATGCACATTTAGTCACAAAACTAGCAAAGATTAGAAAAGATATTAGATATAAACAAAATCAAAAAACACTTGCTGTTAAACATGCTGTTAAAAAGAAAGAAGCAATTGTAAAAATTAATTTGTTACGATCACAATATAAAAGAATTAAAAATAAATGTTTAAATGAACTTGCAATTAATAAAAAAAATTATAGAGATTTATCAATTGATAAGAATACATTTATTGTAAATAAATCTAAGATTCTTGATAAATATTATAAACAAAAGGATAATATTCATTTTGAAATAATTAGACTTAAAGATGAGTATAAAAATTTCTCAGAATTTAATTCACAATATTTTGCTGTTAAATTAAAAAATGTTGTTAAATACTATAACAACAAGATTATTGCAAACAAAGTTTTAAATAATATTAATCTAGAAATTAAAAAAGGTGAATTTGTTGTAATTTTAGGTCCTAGCGGTAGTGGCAAAACTACATTATTAAATATTATTTCAGGTATGGATAATGCAACTTATGGTGATACAATAGTTGCTGGTGAAAATTTAATTGACTATACTCAAAGCCAATTAACTACATTTAGAAGAAATAATATTGGATACGTATTCCAACAATATGGGTTATTACCTAATTTAACTGTTCGAGAAAACATTCAAATAGGTCAGAATTTGCAACATACAAAATCACGAATCATTCCAATTGATACCATTTTAAAATCTATTGGTTTAGAAATGCAGGCGAATAAATATCCAAATGAATTATCTGGTGGTCAACAACAAAGAGTTTCAATTGCACGTAGTGTTGCTAAGAATCCTAATATTTTATTTGGTGATGAACCTACTGGTGCAATTGATGAACAAACATCAAAAAATATTATGAATTTATTCATTGATATTAATAAGAAATATAAAACAACAATCATTATTGTTACTCATAACTCAATTTTAGCTGAGTTAGCAACAATGGTAATTAATGTTTTAGATGGTAAAATTTCAAGTATTAAATATAATTCAAAACCAAAAACTGTAAATCAATTAGAATGGTCATCTAAAAAATAGATTATTTCATTTTAATAGCAATAATTAATGAATCATTACCTGCATGAGTGGTTAATACACAAGGCATGATTTTATAAAGATATTTGATTTTATAATCAACCAATTTATTCTTAACATATTCAATTGCGTTATCAATTTGTTTTTTCTTTGTTTCATTTGTGTTACGAATGAACATAACTTCTGAAATATTTTTAATATTAAATTTTGGAATTTTAGATTCAAAATATTTGAAAATATGATCAACTGATTTGTTATATGTAAATCCAGTTTTAATAAAATTCATTCCTTTATCATCTAAAGAAATATTAACTTTAATATTAAGAAGTTCAAGAACTAATGCAGTAAGAGTTTTAACTCTTCCTCCAGCTGCTAGTCGTTTGATATCTTCAACTATCATACCACCAATAATCTTATTCTTCGCATCTTCATTATATTTAGCAATAGTTTCATCATTAAATTTATTTTGTTTAATCATATCTAAATAATCATTAACAAATCATTGTAGCATTGGACCACCCATATGTTGATGAATTACATGTAATTTTTCATAATCATTTGCAGCCATTTTTCAAGTGTTTTCACTACCAGATGTTGAACTTGCAATAGGTAATGCATAAATTTCATCATATTTATCATATATTGATTCAATAAGAGTGATTATATCACCAAGCGAAGCTTGACTAGTTACTATTGTGTATTTTTTAGTTGCTATTAATTTAGTAAGCTTTTTATTATCACAATCTACACCATCTTTATATGAAGTTATTTTTGATTGAACATTTTTATCATTTAAAATTAAATTAACAACTAAAGGTAAAACATATACATCTTTATGCTCTAAATTCTTAAGTCCTGATGATGAATCAGTAACAATTGTTATTCTTTTGGTCTTTTTCATGATTAAATTTTAAGTTTGATTACTATAGCTTTTGCACCAGTATGAGCAAGAATTACATTAGGTATGGTATCAATAGTTAATTTAGCTTTTGGTGGTAATAGACCCTTAACATAATTAATAAGTTTTACAATTTCAGGATTTTCTTTATTTGATGGTCCAAGTTGAAAACATACTTTTTTAATTTTTTTTAGATCAAAACCAGAAATTCTTTTTTTATATTCATTTATTACAATATCGAAACCTTTGATAAAATTTTTGGTTGTCTTAAAAAACTTTAAACCATTTTTATCACACATGATAACAATTTTTAGTCTCATTAATTTTAATAACATTGATTTAAAATTTGATACTCTACCACCTTTAGAAAGTTGTGTAATATCAGAAACAAATAAAACACCTGCACATGTTTTTTGCACTTTTTCAATATATCTATTAAATGTTTTAGGATTTAATGTATTATTTTTTGTCATCTCTTGTAATTCCATAATATCCCATTTAATTCCTTCAACAACATTTTTATTTTCTTTTCCAACAACAAGTTTTTCATAATCTTTTGAGATTAATTCTCAAGTATTAGCACTTCCTGAAAGGAATAATGGAATTGGTAACACATAGATTTCATCATATTTATCATAAATCTTTTCAACTAATTTAATAATATCACCAGCAGATGATTGTGAAGTTGTTACAGTATAATCATTGCTATCTAAATATTTTTCTAAATCTTTACCTGTGATATCAACAAGATCACGATAAGATTTAATTTCATTAGTCTTTTTATTTGTGATATTTATTGTAAGAGGTAAAACATATACATCTTTTAATTCACTATTTTTAATGGTCGAACATGTGTCAACTATAAAAGCTATTTTTTTCATAAATTTATATATATTGCTCATTATATAATATTCATATTATATGGTTGCTGTATTTTATAATCAAAAATTATTAAATAATACATTAATTATTGTCATAAACAATAACAAAATAATTAAACAAGATATTAATGAAAAATTTGTTATTGGTTACTATGAAAATAATGAAATTAGTTACATTAATATATTTGAATTTAACAAATATATGAAGTTAAATGAAGGTTATATTAAGTTAGATGAAAAATTATGTTCAACTATTAAAAAAATAATAGGAATTGACTTATCAAAATATATTAATGCAAATGATTTTGTTGTTGGTCATATCGATCAATGTGTAGAGATTAAAGGATCGCACTTACACAAGTGTATAGTAAATATTGGCAATCAAACACTACAAATAGTATGTGGTGCTAAGAATGTTAAAGAGAATATTAATGTAGTTGTTGCTTTAATTGGTGCAATTTTACCAAATGGCAAAATAATCAAAGAGGATCAAATTTTAGGTACTAAATCATATGGAATGATATGTAGTAAAAAAGAATTAAATTTAAATGATGATAAATTTAATAATGATGGAATAATAATATTACCATCTCAATATAAATTAGGTGATAAATTTAATGAAATTTTTAATTAGAATAAAAATATATGCCATTTACTAAACAAATCAATAAAGATTTTTACATTAAAGATAACCGAATTTACTTATCTGATGAATATTTCAATAAAAATAGGAAATATTTTAAAAAAATAACTGGTTCAAGATTTGCATCAATTTTAAATCTCAATCAATTTACTTCTCCAGTTCAAGCATGATGTACTATTGTAAATATTTATAGAGATGAGATGGATCCTACTTTAGCTAAAGTTGGTACAATCATTGAACCAAAAATCAGAGATTATGTATCAAAAATTACAAACATTAAATTTAAAATATATAACCCTAGTGAAGTTAATTGAAATGTTTTCGATGATGATGTATTTGGTGGTATACCTGATGGTGAGCCTGTAGATGAAACTGATAAATTCATTTATGATAAAGATTTTCCAATGCTAGAAATTAAAACATCAAGTGAAGATAAATTAACATATGAAAAAATTAATGGTGTTTTTAGACTTAAAAAAGATAAAAATAATTACCCAATTGTTAAGGAAGTTGGTAAGAAAAAAGAATCATGATTTATAAATAATCAATTTAAAGTACCTGATGAGTATTGTCTTCAACTACTTTTATATTTGTATCTTCGTAAAGTTAATAATGGTATGTTTGCAGTAGCATTCTTAAAACCACAGGATTATGTTTTTCCTGAAAAATTTGATGTTACTAAACGTGAAATACATTTTGCTAAATTAAATATTAGAGATTTTAAAAATTTACAAAATACTATTAATTATGCAAGAGAATGATACAAGCTATATGTAATGGATAAACATTATTCAATGCCATTAGATGAATGTGATAAAAAATGGTTAGCTGAGGAGTTAGGTATTAATGTTAACTAATATATCGCAAATTATTTATTTGAAATATGGCGAATTAACCCTTAAAGGTAAAAATCGTATCAATTTTATTGATTGTTTATATAAAAATACAGTTAATGCTCTAAAACAATTTAAATCCATTAAAATTATTAAGAAATTTGATTCAATGGAAATAAATTGTAATAAAAAAGATTATTTAAAAGTTCTAGAAATTGTTAAAAGAATCCCAGGTATTCTTCAAATAATTGAAGCATTTAAAATATGAGGTAATCAAATTAAACAAGTTAAAAGCGATATTCTAAGTTTAATTAAGAATAAGAAATTTAAATCATTTAAAGTTGTTACTAAAAGACATGATAAAAGTTTTTCTATTAATTCAATGGAATATTCCAAATTAATTGGTGAAATTGTTCTTAAAAATATGAAAAATAAAAAAGTTATAATGGATAACCCTGATTTAACTATTAATATTGAAATTCACAGCAATAACATTTTTATATTTTTTGAAAGAATAGATGGTGTTGGCGGTTTTCCTATTGGTATCAATGGTAAAGCATTATCATTGATTTCTGGTGGAATTGACTCACCTATAGCATCAAGCTTAATAATGAAAAAAGGTATGCATGTTGATTTTGTAACTTTTATTACACCGCCTCATACTTCTAATTTAGCATTAAAGAAAGTTAAAGATTTAATTAAAATTATAACTTTGAATAAAAAACTTGAAAAACCAAAAATCTTTGTTGTTAATTTTACAATGATCCAACATGAACTTACTCATATAAGTGATAAATCTTATCAAATAACTTTAATGCGACGTTATTTTTTTAGGATAGCTAACTATTTAAAGAATAAATATAAATATGATGCAATAGTTACAGGTGAATCTTTAGGACAAGTTGCTAGTCAAACAATTGAAAGTATACAAGTAATAGAAAATGTTCTTGATAATAAAACAATTGTTTTAAGACCTTTATTAATATATGATAAAATGGAGATTATTAAAATTGCTCAAAAATTAAAGACATATGGTATTTCAATTTTACCATATGCTGATTGTTGTGCACTATTTGTTCCCAAATCACCAATTACAAAACCAAGAATTAGAATTGCTAAAAAATTAGAGTCTGAGTTATCGCTAATTGATAAAATTTTTGATGATACTATAACCAAATATATTAAAATAATAGATTAAGATGTTATGACTTTTTTAGAGAAACAAATTATTGAAAAAATAAATGAATATGATAAAATTGCTTTGTTTTTTCATGAAATTCCAGATTTTGA
>CACZNK010000008.1 GCA_902782585.1 uncultured Ureaplasma sp.
CCAATCATTTCTATGAAATTCAATGATGCTAAGCCAACAAGCAATGATTTACTTGCAATTAATGAAAAACAATATCAATTATTAGGAATTTCATTTGTTGACCATCCAATTATAAAAATTAAAAGTAAATTTAAAGATTTAAAAATTTACACTTTAAAGCAAATTGCTAATGATGATAAAAATTCATTCTTTAGAACAATTTGTATGATTGTAGGCATTAGAGAAATAATAGATCGTAATGGTAAAAAAATGGCTTTTGTTAAAATTGAAGATGAAACAAAAATGGCTAGTGCTATAATTTTTGGCACAGTATATTCAAAAATAGCTAATTTATTTAATAATAAAGAAGCTATTGCACTAAGTTTAAGAAAAGATTTAAAAAAAGAAGACAATTTAATTATTCTTAATGCTCATAAGATAAATACAATATAATTGTATTTAGTATGCAAAATAAGAAAGCATTAGCAATTGATGGCAATAGTTTAATGTATCGTTGTTTTTATGCAACACACAACCAATTAGAATATTATCAAAAAAATAATTTAAAACCATTAAACGCTTTTAATTTATTTGTTTATTCTGTTTTAAAACTAATAAATAGCAATCATTATGATTATGCAATGATTGCATTTGACCATGGCAAAACTACTTTTAGAACAGAGAAATATGAAAAATATAAAGAAGGTAGAAAACCAATGCCTATTGAATTGGTTTCACAACTGAATGACATTAAAAAAATACCATCATTACTTGGTATTATTGGTATGGAATTACCAAGATACGAGGCAGATGATATTATTGGTAGTTTTGTCAAATTGATGAATAAAAATAATGTGGAGGTAGAAATTTATTCATCAGATAGAGATATGCTTCAATTAGTTAGCAATTTAACAAAAGTTAAGTTACTTAAATCAGGTGTAAGTATTATTGATGAGTATAACACCAATAATTTTAAAGAAAAATTTATGGGTTTAACCCCTCAACAAATAATTGATTATAAAGGTATTGCTGGAGATGGATCAGACCATTTAAAAGGTATTCCAGGTATAGGTCCTAAAACAGCTGTAAATATGTTATTAAAATATGGTAATATTGAAAATTTATATATACATATTGATGAATTGACTGAGAAAACAAAAACTAATTTACTAAATAATAAACAACAAGCCATAGATTGTAAAGAACTTGCTACAATTGTAACTAATTTGTTTGATGATAAGATTATTGATGAATTTTTACACAAACCAATTCAATATGATGAACTTTATAAGATTGCTAATGAAAATAATTTAAATCATTTAAAAAAATATATTGAAAAATTTAAAAATCCTTTTTAATTATGCCTGAATTACCTGAAGTCACTACTATTATTAACGTATTAAAACGTTCAACATTGTTAAACAACAAAATTATAAGTGTTGATGTTTTAAAACCAAAAGTTATTCAAAATACTTCAATCCAGCGATTTAAAAATTTTTTTATTAATGAAAAGATTATTAATATTGAAAGACTTGGTAAATATATTATTTATAAATTAACAAACAAAAAAGTATTTGTATCACATTTAAGAATGGAGGGTAAATTCTTTTATGATGTTAAATCTACATTAAATAAATTACCCCATCTAATGGTTCTATTTAATTTTAAAGATGGGAATAGTCTCGCATATTGTGATTCACGTATGTTTGGCACATTCTCAATTTACACTGAGAATAACTATTTAAAATCAAAAGAATTATCAAAGTTAAGTATTGATCCATTAGATAAGAAATTTATTTCTAAATTCTTGTTTAATAAGATTAATAAAATCAACCAACCAATTAAAACCGTTTTATTAAATCAAAGCATTATTTCTGGTATTGGTAATATTTATGCTGATGAAATCTTATTTATGTGTAAGATTAACCCATTAACTAAAGCTAAAGCATTAACAATCAGAGATTGTGAATTAATTTGTAAGTATTCTAAAAAGATATTATTAGATGCTATTAAATGTAAAGGAACAACAATATTTTCATATAAATTTGATAAAAACCATTCTGGTGAATTTCAGAAATATCTAAAAGTTCATCAAAGAGAAAACAAATTATGTAAGAATTGTAAAACACCAATTGTTAAAATAAAGATAAATGGCAGAGGGACATATTTTTGCCCAAAATGTCAAAAGGAGAAAAAATGTTAATTTGTATCACTGGTAAAATCGGATGTGGTAAATCAACCATTCTTAAACAATACAAAAGACTTGGATACAAAACACTAGAAATGGATAAATATATCCATTCTATTTATAAATCAAATAAGATTGGATATGAATTGATTAAAGAAAAATTTGGACAAAAATATGTGAATGATAAAGAGGTAAATCGTAAAAAGTTAGGTCAATTAGTTTTTAAAAGTAAAAAACAACTCGATAAACTTAATGCAATTACATTACCTTTAATAAAAAATAAAATTCTTTCATTTAAAAAACTTAAAGGAATAATTTTTATTGAATTGGGTATTTATATTAAACATGCAAAGTATTTTAGTAATTGTTTTGATTTAATTATTTTGGTTAAAGGGAAACAGGATCAAATCAATAAAAAAATAAACAAACTCTCATGAAATGGAACTACATTACTAGTAAATTGAAAGAATAAATTACCTAAAAAAACTAAATTAATAATCTTTGACAATACCATACCATTAAAGCAACAATGTAGTGTTGTAAAAAAGACAATAAATTTAATCAAAAAATATATCTAAAAGAATGTTGGATACTTTCCTACATTTTATGTAGAAAACTTTCTAAAATGTTATTTTATGGGTATTTCCATTTAAACAATATTTATTTTTGATTGTAGGTAATGGAAATTTTTCAATTTTCAAAAAATTTTTTTAATTTTTATTTGTAATTTTTATTTAAAAAATATTTAATTTAGTTACTCCATTAATAAGAGTTACAAAATACTTAATAATCGGATAATGTTTTTTTAAAGAAAGGATAGTGAATAATGTTTCAGAATATTATTTTCTCAATAGTAAAAAAATATGACTTCACTATCAATTATAAATCCATATATGATTTATACACACCAATAATTGGTGATCAAGCTATTTCTTTATATATTATTCTTTGTAATGAAGCTGATAAGCACCGTCAAGCAGGTACTAAATATAGCACAATTGAGTTTTTATATAAGCAATTAAATTTGACATATGATACATTTCTTCAATTAAGAACAAGACTTGAAGCTCTTCAATTATTAAGAACATACATGGATATAAACAAAAAGGAATATTGTTTTGAACTTATTGAACCATTAAGCTTTATAAAATTTATTCATAATCAAAAATTTAGACACTTACTATACACAAAAATAGGAAAAACTAATTATGAGAGACTAGAATACTTACACTCTAATAACCATTTATCTAAATCATGATTAAATGTATCAGTAAATTTTGATATTGTGTTCAAAGATTCAGAGTTAGCTAAAATTTATGAATTCAATTTTAACGATTTATATAAAAACATTTCTTATAAAACTCATCAAGTTGTATTATTAAGTAACCAAGTTAAAGATTTGATTAATTTTTTCTTTAGTACATATAATTTAACTTTATCTGAGATTGAACACTGTGTTTACAATTCAATTGTTCAAAATAAAGAAAGACAGTTCGAAGCTGATTACAAACTATTACAAATAAACTTTAAAAAATATATTGATGAATCAAATAATATTGATATTTTTAAGCAAATTAAAGTTAATAGGAATGCAAAAATGTTTTATGAGAGTTTAAGTGATGAAGAATTACTTAAAATATTCAATTCATATCAAAGTTTAAATTCTGAGCATTATTATTTTGCTATTAAAAAAACTAGTTTAACTGATGAAGAATTAAAAATTATTAGCACACTACGTAATATTTACCATTTAAATGATAGTTTAATAAATTTAATGATTGATTTTAGTCTAAATAAAACAAATGGTAATTTAAATTCATCATATTTATATAAAATGGCAAAAACAGCTAATGGTGCTAACTTATTAGATATCACATCTCTATATCAATATTTAATAGGTAAAAAACCTAAAACTAGTAATGAAATAGTTGCTACTATTGATAAAGATGCACTTGAATTATCAAGTGATGATGGCCCAGATTGATATTCTATGTTTAATGATTAATTATGTCTAAAGATTTTTTAACAGAATACAAAGATCTTTTTGAAGAAAAATACATTAAGGATTTGGAAATGTCTGATGCTGAAAAGCTAAGATTTCTGCCTATTATTAAACAAATAGTCGATGAACAAAATGAGTGTAATAAGTTACCAATTGATATTTGTATTAATGAAAGTTTTACTCACACAAGATTAATTAGAGATAAAAATAATAACATTACTCTTACAATCGTTCCTTGTTCCAAGCGAAAAAAGATTAATAAATTTATTTTTGATGATTTTATTGAAGTAGACAAAAAAAATTTAACAATGAATAAATTATGTAACTCACTTGTAGATGAAATGTGATCATTACTACCCACTCAAAATACTTTGGATATTAATCTTTCATATCCAGAAAAATATAAAGCATTGAAAAAACAAAAAATTTATTTGCATTCTAAATTACAAATTATTAATGTTTTTTTAGCATCGACATTTCACACTTTAAAAAAAGAAAAAGATGTATCAAAAACAAAAGGAATTTATATTTATGGTTCATATGGTGTTGGTAAAACATTATTAATGCACACATTTTTAAATTTGCTTCAAAATGAAGGTTTTAAAGTAATTTTTATCAAAACATCGACATTATCAAAAATGCTAAAAAACAATTTTGACAAATCAAATGATATTAATGAAAAAATAATTGATAAGTTTAAAAAAGTTGATGTTTTAGTTTTTGATGATATTGGTGTTTCAGATGGTAATGAATGATTTATAAACCAAGTATTATTTGAAATTTTAGATACTAGATATAATTTGAAGAAATTAACCTATTTTACAAGTAATTTTAATTTAGATCAATTATTTGCAAAATTAAAAAGTCTTTCAAAATTACCAGCTACAGATATTGGTAGAATTATTGATCGAATTAAATCATTAACTAATAACACGACAGTTGAAATCAAAGAATTAAATAATAGATATTCTAATAAAAAATAAAAATACCCACTAGTTGGGTATTTTTTATGGAGGTGTCTGTCAGATTCGAACTGACGAATACGAAGGTTGCAGCTTCGGACCTTACCGCTTGGCTAAGACACCATGGAATGTTATTATACTATTAACAATAAATGTAAATTAGATGGCAAATCATAATACCAAGGCAAACTGCAGAGATGCTTGATAAAATTATCACTATTCCATTAAATAAAAGCGAATATGAACTTTTTTTCTTATTTTTAATTCCTTCATTATATAGATCAGCTAGTTTGTCTAGGTTTTCAGATTTGGAAGTTTTATAATTTTTAGTGTTTTTAGTATTATTCATTAAGATTATTTATTTTTAATGTTTATTATTTTTTTTCCATTGTAGTAACCACATTTTTTACAGATATGATGTGGTTTTACAGGTTTACCGCACTTTTTACATGTTGTAATTGTTGGTTTAGATAAAGCTAAGTGGCTTTTACGCATCCCTTTACGAGATTTACTTACACGTCTTTGTTGTACTGCCATAATTTTCCCTCAATTATCTTAATTATACAGAATTGCTAAGAACTTATATAAATATATAATAGATACATGCAAAAACTTAAAAAAATCAATTTAACTAAAGAAGTTATTAATGATGTAGTTGAAGATTTAATTAAAAGTGTACCAGGAATTTCTAAGTCAACTGCTCCAACTATTGAAATTAATCAAGATATTGTTCCACATATAAAGATTACTATTAAACCAATTGATGACATTGTTAATGTTTATAACCTTTGTAAACAATTACAAGATTTAGTTTATTACCACATTTTGAATGACTTTGACCTAAATAAGATTAGGGTTGATGTTGTGGCAATTTAATATTATTTATATATATAATATTCAAACTTTTATTAATTTTCTCAATTATGACAAAGTTAACAATAAGTGAACTTAAAAAAATGTTTATTAATGGTGGATTAGCCATTGCTAATGAATTTGAATACATTAATAAATTAAATATATTTCCAGTTCCTGATGGTGATACAGGAAGTAATATGAGAATTACTACTGAGGGCGCTAGTCAAGCCATTAATTCCTCTACATTTAATGACTTGCTATCATTTGGTAAAGTATATTCACGAGCTTTATTAATGAATGCTCGGGGAAATTCTGGTGTTATTTTTTCACAAATTATGAAAGGGTTCGTTTCTACATTCAAACCAGAATCCAATGAATTATCATTAAATGAAGTGATTAATTCATTTACAGCTGCCAAAGATCAAGCATATAAAGCATTATCATCACCTGTTGAAGGTACTATATTAACTGTTATTCGTTTAACAGCTGATGGTTTAGTTAAAAAGAAGGGATCAATTAAAACAATTGAAGAGTTATTTGAATTAGCTGTTGATCTTTCAAAGAAAGCATTAGAGGAAACGCCAAATATGTTGCCACAACTTAAAAATGCTAATGTTGTTGATTCTGGTGGTTATGGTTTATGTTGTTATATTCAAGGAATGTGCGATGCAGTTTCTAATAACAATGTTGGTACAATAGCAACAAAATCTAAAAAAGTAACAAAAGATAAAAGAACAAATAAGAATGCATTTATTGATAGTGTTTCTGATAATAATGAAGGTTTTGGATATTGTTGTGAATTTATTATGACAATAGGTTCAAAAGTTGGGTTTTATCAAAGAGATAAAAAGAAATTCAATTTAAAAGAATTTAAAAAAGAATTATTAAAAATTGGTGATTCCTTAGCTGTTGTTGTTGATGAAGAAATTGTAAAAGTTCATGTTCATTCATTATGGCCATATATGGTATTAAAAATTGGATCACGATATGGTGAGTTTAACAAAGTTAAAATTGAAAATATGACTTTGCAATTTATGGAAAATAATCCTGGGACTACATTGGAAGAATTAACCAGAATGAAGAAACAAGGATCTAAAAGTACAAAGAAGCCACTTGATCCTACTCCTAAAATTATTGTTACAGTTCCTACAGATGAAATGGAGAAATTATTCCATAATTCATTACATGCAGATTACATAATTAATTATTCAATTAATGGAAATCCATCTATCCGAGAATTTTTAGATGCATTTAGAGCTGTAAATTCAAGTAAAATTATTTTAATTATTGATGATTCAAATGCAATGCTTGCTGCTAATCAAGCAATTAAATTAATGGACAAAAAAAGTAAAATCCATGTATTTGTATCTAATGATATTAGTGTAAGCTATCTTGCATGTAAATGTTATGTTCCCTCATTAGATTTTAATAGTAACTTAAAGAAAATTCGTAAGGCAACACATGCAAATTTTGGAAAAATAGGTATTGCAAGTAAGAAAGCAAAATATGGTCATGTTAAAATTTTGCCAAAAGATTATATTGGCTTCTTTAACAAAAAAATCATTATTTCTAATAAATCCCAAATGAATGTTTTTAAGAAAATTTGTGATGTAGTTATTAAACGAAGCAAGATAAAAAAGAGAAAATCAATTAATATTTTTGTGGGTGTAGATGTATCAATTGATGATATTCTTAAAATTCAAAAATATTTAACTGAAAAATATTCATTAAAAGCAAAAATCGTCCAATCAGGTCAAAAAATTTACAATTATCACATTATTGTTTAATTTTTATTGGAAATAATAGTCAAGTGTGAATCTGTCCATATTTCAATTTAGTTTAATATATTTGAATATATAGATTAAATGACAAACAATGTCTAAAAGTAATTACTGGATAAGTAAAATTTATTGATTTATTGATTAATAAAAAAATAGTTGATTTATTAAATAAAAAATATATTTTAAAGTAAGATATCTATCCGATCAAATTGATGGATAACCATTTTTTTGCAGTATAGATCAAAACACTAGATTATTAGCGAAGTATAGTTTAAAGTGCCCAATTAATTAAACTTAATTTATTTTTTTGTTATATTATTCAATTTTAATTGTATTATTTAAATACAATTTGCTTTTAAGATTGCTGATAC
>CACZNK010000009.1 GCA_902782585.1 uncultured Ureaplasma sp.
CACCTAAAGCCATTAAGTTTATTAATGATTTAGCATTAGCCACTTTACCATTAACAATAAATTTAATTTCACTTTTATATTTTGTAGCTTCATTGGTAATTTTACTTGCAGGACGTGCATGAATACCAATTGTGTCAATAATTTTTACTATAGTAGATTTCATAATTATTATTTATTTACAACAAAAAGCAAGACGAATAAATACTAAAATTCCATTTGTAATACAATTTTCTTTTGGTTGAGATGCAGCATGTAATTTAAGAAACAAATAAGATTTAGGTCCAGTTTTTTTCTTAGGATTATTAGGATCAATTACATCAGATTCACGTCCAGCATCATTAATTGATCCTGGTACTACATTACCTTCCTTTGGAACAATCATATCTTCTTTTTTTGGTAGTCCACCAGTATTATTTTTTACTTCTTCACCAACTCCAATAATTCCTTCAGCAGCATTATCTTTCTCCACACGAGGGATAAGTTCTCCAAGTTTTTCATCATTACCAATAAGTTGCTCATTTGCTGCTTTACTAAGTGATTTTGCAACCAAAACAAATGCAAGTAAAAATACAACTGCTACTACAACAAGACCTCATAGTAAAAACATTAAATTATAAAACTTGTGTGCACTTTCTTTCAAATTTTTTGAATTATTTTCACCACCTTGGAATTCTTCTAAATCACTTTGAATTTCGTTACCCTGAGCATCAACTCCTTTTTCATTATAGCCACTTTCATAATATATTTTTATTGGTTTCTTTGAGCTTGAATCTAAACCATCCCATTTCTCTTTTCCTTCAGCATCCTCCTTAAAAAAATATTTTTCATCAGTTTTTACTTCTCTTACCATTTTAAATTTTGATTGATCAGGAATTTTACTTTTGATGCTTTCATCTAGATCCATTTTAAATAATAAATTTTGAATTTCATCAGATTTTGAATATATACTGTACTGTACCCCTATAACTGCACCATATGTACCAATCAAAAAAAACAAAAGAAAAATTAATATAACAATTGATTTTTTTTGAAATACCTTAGTAGCACTTCTGTGAGGGATTAAAAATCAAATAGCAAGCATAATTCCATAAAAAGCTGTGAGATACCCAAGCATATTATCGTATACACCAGTATCATGATCAAGTGAATCGTGTAATTTATTAAAATCGTCTATTAATTCAGTAGTAATTTTAATTTTTTTCCTAACATTTGTATAGTCAGTTTTCACATTGCTATATAGTTTATTTGATGTTCTACCAGCTAATGGTTTACCTGATATACCTTTTTGAGTATTTAATTGATTATACATATTATCATAAATTTTGTCTTGATCACTAGTATCAATTTCAAAAACTCTTTCATCACCTAGTTTATCTCAAACATGGTATGTATAAGCAAATTTAAATTCATTAATTTTAATTTCGTCTTTTGTTTGACTAGCAGTTGCACCTTTATCAATTTCTTCAAAATCTAATCAGAAATCTGTGTATTTGACAAAATCAATTAGTTTTAATTGTTTATTTTCATCTGACTCATCATTAAACTTAATATCATTATCTAAATAAACATCTTGATTAACAACATTTGAGTTGTTTTCATTAATGATTTTTAAAGTAATAATATCAGATTTACATTTACAAATGACTGTTTCTTCATTTGGATTATCTTTTTCTTTTACATATGTAGCAACAACATAAAACTTGTATGTACCAGGGGTGATATTTTTATCTCATGTAACTCTACCATCATCATTGGAAATTGTAATTAAATTTGGTAATTCAGTAGCTGCTTTTAATTTAAAACTGTCAATCTGAATTTTTTTAGGATCAATCTCTTGAACACCTTTATATAGTCTTCAATTATTTTCATCAGAACCAGCTTTATCAGTGTAACCTTTTAATTCTAAACTTCCACCAGATAATGAGAATTGTGATTGATACAATAAATTTGAAAGTGATTCACCTCCAACTATCATTCCAGTATTAGCTAATTTATTTTCATCAAATGTTCCCACATTATTCTTAACCCAAAAATTATCAATTCCATAATCATCACTTTTGCTTCAAGTAAAATCAAATACATCATTATAGAAATAGGTTTCTTTTATTTGTTGCTTTTCAAATTCTTTAGTTATTGGTAATTCAAAAGAACTTGGTTCTCTATCTTCATCATTATTATTTATATCAAAAATAGATGTGTCATCATTTTCATGAATAACATCATAAATTGAGCCATTTTTAATCTTTGCAGAGTGAGCAGTTACTTCATCAACATCTTTATCATTTTTATAACGATTATTTACTAAAGTAAAATCTACTTTAATATAGTATTCATTTTTAGTTGGATCTCCTACCATGTCATAAACAATTGGTTTTAATGTATATCCAGTAATCATATCTTCACTATATTCAATAGTTTTTGAAGATTCATCATTTAAATTAGATTTAAGATTTGGGATATG
>CACZNK010000010.1 GCA_902782585.1 uncultured Ureaplasma sp.
AATCCAATTTTATCGCAATTGTCATATATTACTTTGATATTATTAATTAATCAAAATAAATCATGATCTTTATTCAATGAATTAAAACAACCACTTTCTGTTAATAATTTAACAACATTGAATGATAATCCATTATTTTTTAAATCTCTAATACATAACATTAAATTTTTAAATTTTTTTTCTTTTTGAGAATTTCTTGTTTTAATAATCTTTTCACAGGCACTTATACCAATTCCTTTTGTTGTGTTAAAACCTAACACAATTTCCTCTTTATTAAAAACACTAAATGAATATTCTGATAAATTAATGTCAGGTGGCAATACTTTAATACCAATATTTTTTGCTTCATTAATATATTGAACAACTTTTTCAATACTTGCATCATTGCTTGCTAATAATGTTGAATAGAATTCAAGTGGATAATAATAAGCAATATATGCAAGTCAATAACTTACATATGAATATGCTAATGAATGTGAATGATTAAATCCATAATTAGCAAATTCAAAAATGTAATCAAAAATTTCTTCTACTTTTTTCTGAGTATATCCATTTTTAATTCCGCCTTCAATAAATGATTTTTTTAAACTTGAAAGTTCATCAACTTGTTTTTTAGAAATAGCTCTTCTAAATAAATCTGCATCAGCAAGACTAAATGCCGCAATTTTTTGAACCATTTGAATAACTTGTTCTTGGTAAATTATAATATTGCTTGTTGGTTCAAGAATTTTTTTAATATCATCATTTAAATATTTAATTTCTTCTGGGTTATTCCTATTTTTTAAAAAAATATTAATATTTTTTTGTGGTCCTGGACGATATAATGCTGAACAAATTGAGATATCTTCAATATTTTTTGGTTTGATCCTCATAACTAAGTTTGTCATCCCGGGAGATTCTAATTGAAATATTCCAGTTGTGTGGCCTTGTGAAATATAATTGAATACTTTTGGATCATTTAATGGAATTTTATATAAATTAATTTTTTTGTTATGATTTTTTTCAATATTAATAATTGCTTGATTTAAAGTTGTTAAATTTATTAATCCAAGAATGTCCATTTTAATTAAACCTAATGATTCTAAATATTCCATAGAATATTGGGTGCATAATAAACCATCTGCACTTTCTTGGATAGGAACAATATCTATTAAATTAATTGAAGACAAAACCACACCAGCGGCATGTGAACCTATTTGTCTTGGAAAATTTTGAAGCTTTAGTGCTAATTTAAATAATTTTGGATATTGTTCTTGATATTTTTTCAATTCTTTTGACGTTTTTGAATTTTCATTTAAAAATTCAAAGTTTTCACTTAATAATTTACAAATAGAATCAATTATTGATTTATTCATTGAAAGAATTCTTCCAATATCTCTAATAACCATTTTTGCTTTCATTCTTTGAAAAATAATAATATGAGCAACGTTGTTTTTGGAATACCTATTAAATAAATATTGAACTACTTCATTTCTCCTATCATCCATAAAATCAACATCAATATCTGGCATAGTTAAACGTTCAGGATTCAAAAACCTTTCGAAAATAAGATTGTTTTTAATTGGGTCAACAATGGTAATACCTAATAAGTATGCAACCAAACTTCCAGCAGAACTACCACGGCCAGGACCAACTATAATACCATTATTTTTTGCATAGTTAACATAATCTTGAACTACTAAAAAATAATCATCAAAACCCATTTTGTTTATTGTGTCTAATTCGTATTTCAATCTATATATATATCCTTTAGGAACTTTATCTTTGTTACCAAACAATTTATTCAAAGCACTCACACACATTGTTTGTAATAAAATATTGCTTTGTTTTCCGCCTTGGAATTTTATCATGAAATGCTTTTTATTTAATTCTAATTCCCATAATGAATTTTCAATAACTTTATTTAAATTATCTAATGCTTCTTTAGAAAATACTTTATTAGCTTCTATTTCACCTAAAAAATATAAATTATCAAATGATTTATCATTTTCATAATCTTCAATCTTTTTTTCATTAGCTATTGCATTTAATGCTTTAACATAGATAGCATCTTCTTTTGTTTCATAAAAGCATGGTCTTGCTGCTATAGGGTTAGTTTTCTTTTGATTTAAACTAAACCCATTATCTTTTTGTTTTAATCAATTAACTTTATCAATATCATTAACAATTACGAATAATGAATCAACATAATCTTTTATATTGTATTTTTCATTTGTCATTATTTTAGATGATATTTTTAAAAGATTTTTATAGCCCGTAGTATTCTTAGCTATTAAATAAACTTCATCTTCCTCATATGTTATGTGCAAACCAATAATGGGAATTAAATTATTTGTATGAGCTTTGTTATAAAATTCCATAGCACCATACATATTTTTAAAATCAGTTAAACATACATATTTTTGCTTATTTTTTATTGCATAGTTAATAATGTCATCAATTGACATTGATGACATTAATAATGAAAAATATGAATGAGTAAGAAGATTAATGAACATTAACTACTTCTTGAGTGTGATATAGTATTTTATTTTTTTAATAATTTCTGGTGGATAATCTTCATATTCCAACATATAAGTTAATTCTTCTAAAGTTAAATTGCGAAGAGTTTCATCATCTAACTCCTCATTAGATGCATCCTTAAATTTATTAGTATCAACAACTTTAGTATCTTCAATTTTTATTCTTTCAAATTCGTCTTTATCAATTTCAACCATATTTAATTTATTATTAAACTTATTATATTTAATTTTAATAATTTTAATGATGTAAATTTCTAATGATTTAGTGATAAATCATTAAATGTTTTTTATAAAATCTAATAAAGTTTTAGGATTTTTCTGTTTTAATAAAAAACTTCCAGA
>CACZNK010000011.1 GCA_902782585.1 uncultured Ureaplasma sp.
CCTAATGCATTATTTTACACATTAGGAGATTTTTTTAATTATTGTGAACTAAATGGGGTTCACTCCAGATAATCATTGCTTTTTATTTTGTGTTGTTGCTAATTAATTATTTATCTTCATCAATTGAAGTTACTGGACAAGATTGTGCACAAGTTCCGCATCCTTGACATTTACTTGGATCAATTTTAGCTTTACCATCTGAACCTAAATTAATTGCTCCATGTGGACAACAACTTGTACATGTTCCACAACCAATACATTTATTTGAATTTACTTTAAATTTTGCCATATTTATCCTTACATTATTAGATTATAGAAATTATTTAATGTCCATTTTTAATAATCTATTTAATTCAACACTATATTCAATTGGTAATTCATTAGTAAAATCTTTTATAAAACCAAGAACTAATAATTGTTTAGCGGTTGTTAAATCAATTCCTTTTGATTGCAAATAAAACAATTTCTGTTGATCAATATCAGTAACTTTAGCTTCATGTTTTATTGTTGAAGTATTATTAAATATTTTTTCAGTTGGGAATGTGTCACTTTTAGATTTTTTATCAAGAATTAAAGTATCACATACTACATCACTTATTGCATTAGTTGCAGTTTTTGCAATACGTATTAAACCTCTATATGTAGCATTTCCACCATTATGAGCAATTGATTTAGAAATTATTTGAGATTTTGTATTTTTTCCAATATGAATCATTTTCGCACCAGCATCTTGAATAATATTTTCATGTGAAACCGCTATAGAAATACATTTAGCTTTAGAATTATCACCTTTTAATATAGCTGCTGGATATTTCATATTTAGTTTGCTACCTAAATTACCATCAATTCATTCCATTGTTCCGTTATCATCAACAATAGCTCTTTTTGTTACAAGATTTAAAACATTATCTGATCAGTTTTGAATTGTTGAATATCTACAAAATGCATTTTTACCAACGAAAATTTCAACAACTGCAGCATGTAAATTGTTTTTATCATATATTGGTGCTGTACAACCTTCATTGTAGTGAACATAAGCATTATCATCAACAATTATCAATGTTCTTTCAAACTGTCCAACAGATTTAGTATTAATTCGGAAATAAGCAGACAATGGTTTATTAACTCTTATACCTTTAGGTACATATAAAAATGTACCACCAGATCAAACTGCAGTGTTTAATGCAGCATATTTATTGTCACCAAAAGGAACTAATTTACCAAAATATTTTTTAACCAAATTAGGATATTTTAATAATGCTGTTTCAATGTTTGTAAATATAACACGCTTATCATCTAGTTCTTTTTTTAATTGATGATGAACTGTTTCTGAATCATATTGATTATTAACCCCAGAAAAATATTTTGCTTCACGTTTGGGAACTCCTAGTTCAATGAATTGTTTTTTAATTTTACTTGGAACATCATTTCATGATGTTTTATAAAATTTACTATCAAGTGCTGATGCATAATAAATATAATCATTAAAATTAATAAAATCTAACTTAGGACCTCATTTAGGGTTTTTAAGTTTACAAAACATTTTATAAGCATCTAATCTTTTTTGTAACATTCATTTAGGTTCATTTTTAAGTGATGAAATCATTTTAATAACATTAACACTTAATCCTTTTTTTAAGACTATTTTATTTTCTTTTTTTATTTTCATAATTATTTAATGCATTCAATATTGCTTTAATTCCAACTTTTGCACAATTGATACGATTAGCTTGTTTATTAACATTAACAAAACAAAACAATTCATCCAATAATGATTTATCATATGGTTTGTTATCAATCATATTTAAATAATTATTGATGATTTTTTTTGCAACAAGAATAGTTTTGTTAATTAATAAGTTACACATTATATCAGTAGAAGATGTGCTGATAGCACATCCAATTCCAGAAAATTTAATATCTTTAATCTTATTATTTTTGATACTGATATGTGATGTTAAATTATCAATGCAAGAGGGAGATGAGACATTGCAACTAACATAATTTTTTAACTTATTAGTTGTGTTATCATCAACATGATATTGAGGATTTTCATAATGATCAAGAATTATCGATCTGATTAATTCAGGATCATTGTTTTTAAATGACATTATTTAATTCATCTCCTTTTTTAAATTTTTTTAATATACCAACTAGATAATCAATTTCTTTTCTTGTGTTATAAATGTAAAAAGAAATTCTAATTGCTGAATTTATATTTGTAGAAACATTTGAAGCTTTTGCACATGATAGTCCTGATCTAACAATAATTTTTTTAGATCCTAAATAATTAGCTAAATCTTGTGGTGAAACTCCTTTTATATTAAAGAAAACAATCCCTAAATTAAAATTTTTAGTGTAATATTCAATATTTTTTAATGAAGCAAATTTCTTATTAATATATTGTTTTAATTCATATTCATGCTTTAAAATATTATTTCAACCAAATTTATTTAAATATTTAATAGCTGCTTTAAATCCACATATTCCAGCAATATTTGGAGTTCCACCTTCAAATTTATCAACCCCAGTAGCATATGTAAATTTATTTTTATTAGCATCAACAATAGAATTCATACCTCCACCAAATTTTAATGGATCAATTTTATTAATTCATTTTTTGTTAATATAACATACACCAACACCTGTAGGACCAAGCATTTTATGAGCACTAAATGCTAAGAAATCAACATATGAGTCTTTAAGATTATGTTTGATATGTGGAATGGATTGGGTAGCATCAATAACAATAACAATATTTGGATTAAATCGTTTAATTTTTTTAGTTAAAGAATTTAAATTAATAAAATTTCCTAAAATATTGCTTACATCTGAAAATGTAACAATTTTAGTTTTCTTTGTTAATGAAGATAAAAAACTTTTTTCAGTTGGAATTTTATTTTCACCAACTCAAACTAATTTACATCTTGTTTGATTACTAATTTGCATTCATGGTAACATATTTGAAGTATGCTCAATATAAGTTAAAACAATTTCATCATCTTTTTTAATATATTTTTTTAATCCATTTGCAACCAAATTAATAGATTCAGTCGCTCCAGATGTGAATATAACTTCTTGTGAACTACAGTTCAATAATTTAGCTATTTCATTTCTAGAATTAGTAATAAGTTTATGTGTTTGATATGCAAATAATGAATCATTATTATGTGGATTACAACAATACTTTTCATAATATTCAGATTCTTTATCAATAACATATTTAGGTTTTAAACTTGTTGCAGCAGAATCAAAATAACATCAACCTTTATTATTTGAAAATCATGGGAAATCTTTCCGTAATTTATAAATTTCTTTATCTGTCATATTTGCTCCCATTATTAAGCATTTTATTTATAGTTAGTTTTGTTTGCTGATAAGCATCAATTCTATGTTTTTTACTATTATAGTAAGTACTTTTTAAAATGCTTATTTCATTTTCAACAATAGTATTTATAGCTTGTTTATAATCAAAACCTTTTGATTCAAGATAAAAGATAAAATCTTTATTTATATGTCCAATATTTACACTATGCGTAGCATTGATTTTATTAGTATCTATTACTAAAGAAGGGATAACAGTAATTTTTGCACTATTTGAAAATAAAAATCCCTTAATTTCTTGTTTAGTTGTTATGTTGAAATCATTTTTTTTTGCATTAGATTTAACATCCATAAAACCATTACCATTTTTAGATGCAAATAATTTAGCAAATAAATAACTTTTGCAATTAGATTCATTATTTAAAATGATGTTAAAATGATGATTGGAATTTTGAATCAAATCAATAAAATAAGCTTTTAAAACACAATTTTTTTTTATATCAAATTTAATGTTTTTGTTGATACTATTTTTATTAATGGATAAAAAAACCAAAGTTGAGTTTTTATTAATCTCTAAATTGACATTATTATTTTTTATATTGTTTAAATAATACAAAATTGGTTTAGAATCTAAAGCAATTGATCGCCTTTTTATTTGATTTTTTTTCATAATTTTTATAACCATGTTTAATTATTTCGTTAATAATCTCAATGCCACCAATTTTAGCAACTTTTTGATTGGCTAACAAAACAACTTTATTAGGTTTAATGTTTTTGAACATATCAAGATCATGTGAAACCATTATTGTGATGTGTGACTTTTTATTTTTATTAATGTAATTTTGAACAGTTTTAATTGCATCAATATCTAAACCAGCATCTAGCTCATCAAGCAATAAAACTTTTGAATTTAATAAAGCAGACTGGATGATTTCGTTTTTTTTCTTTTGACCACCTGAAAAACCAACATTAACTGAATGCGAAAGCAAATCTTTATCAAGTGAAATTTGATTGAATAAGTTATCAATCATTTTGTATTTTTGATAAAAATTTGAATTGGGGTTATTGATTTTTATTATGTTTTTTAAGAATTCAATCATTGGAACTCCATCCAATTGTGGGGGGTTTTGATCGACATAAAAAAATCCTTTTCGAGCAATTTTGTATGTTTCTATATTTTTTATAGATTGTTTGTTGAATAGAATATCACCACAAGAAATTTTGGTTGAATAATGATTCATCAATGACTTCAATAAAGTGGTTTTTCCTGCACCATTTGGACCAATTAAAGCTACAACATCACCTGTTTTGAAATTTAATGAAATATTTTTAAGAACAGTAATGGAATCAATTTTGATATTAACATTTTTAATGTGTAGATAATTCAACATAATAATATAAAATATATTATAATATCACACATTATGAAAAGAAAAATATCAAAGTTTATCATTGGAATGTCAATTTTTGGAGTAGGTTTAGTTAGTTTACCAATGATTTCGTCATGTTCAAGTATTGATGATTTGCAAAGAGTTAATAGAGGTAATGGTTCAGTATTTGCATCTTATGGAGATAATTTTCAAATCACATTTAATGATCAAATTGTTGATGCAATGACATCCCAAACTTCATACAATGAATTTAAAAAACAATATGCAAATCAACTTTTATATAATTTTTATGAAAAAATTGTTAATTCTAAAAAGATTCAATCATTTAATGATAATTGATTAAAATGAAATAATGATATTGATGGTGAATATGATGAAAAAGTAAAAGAGTCAAAAGAAAAAAATGGTTCTAAATGACAATTTTATTTTCAAAATGAAGTGTTAGATCCAGTTGGTGGAACGAAAGAAGCATGGAAATACAACCAATTATGTTCAAAAATTCGTGAAGATTTTAAAACTAAAGTTTTTGTTAATGATTATCTTGCATATTCAAACAAATCTGAATATAATGTAAACAATGACATAGTTTCTACATTTGATAAAAATATTTTTTTTGAACATCCAGATGAATGAAAAAAGATAAACTTTTATGCAAAAAATAAATCTGGAGGTAATTACAATACTGATCGTGATTTAGATGACATTTATGCATTAATTCAAAAATTAGTATTTGAAATGTATACAGGAACAAATCATCCATTTTCTGTTTCAATGTGTTTATGAAAATATAAAAATCCAACTTCATCAAAAGGGTTGTTAGATATATATTCTGATAAAATCAATGGTGGTGATAAGTCATCAGTAAAAGCTGATGATGATGGCGGAGATGATGATAGCGGCGGCGGTAGTAGTTCAGTAACAGATGCAAATTATGCATTTCCTGCATTCCCAGAATATGATGGTAATTCATCTGCAAATGGTAAATTTTGATTTACAATAAATAAATTTCTTTTAAATGATGATAATTATGGTTTATTGAATAATTCAGGATTTAGTAATATCACTAATGATAAATGATATACAGATGATAGTGCAACACAAATAATCGTTGAATCAAGAGATTTAGCATCTCTTGATGCGGTATTTGGTGGTGCAGCTGTAAATTTATGAGCAGATTATAGTAGTAGTCAATATGTAACTGATAAATTCCTTAAATATGATATTAACGATTTGTTGGTTAATTTTAATATTGGAACAAATACTGATATTTTAAGGAACTTTTTCTTCCGTTCAAATGATAAAAGATTATTTGGAAATGATGGTAGCTTAACTAGATTAGGAAAAGATTTAGCATCTTGTGAAAACAAAATTGATTTAAGTAAGATTTATGAACAAGAAGGTGATGAAGGTGAATTAAAAGATAATGGTGGTAGTGATAAATTTCACAGTAAAATTTTTAGATTAGATTCTCCTTTATTCTTTGATTACTATGGTAAAAATACAGATGAAGGTGGGGTACAATGAGTTGTGCCGGCATTAAGATTATATGATGGTTTTGATGATGAAAAAAATCCAAAATTATTACCCTATGTTTTAATTAGGGATGAGATATCTGAAGGTGGTGTTCATATCATAGGTTTGAATGGTGCATCTTATTTTAGTAATGGTAGTGAACAAAGTGGTTATTTAAAAAAATCATCAAGTGATAGCAATGATAGAACTCTTCCATTCTCACAAGGTAGAGAAAATATTTTATTAAAAGCTCAATGTTTATGAGAAAAGACTAATTCATCTTCAACATTTAATTTAGATAGTAAGATCAAAAGTTTCTTTGAAAATGACGATAATATGAATGACATCATCATTTCAATGGCTAAAAATAAAACAAAACGTGAAAATGATGTTATTTTTGAAAATAAAATCATTTTTAATGATGAAGGATTATTAGAAGGTATTGATCATAACCCATTTTATGAATTATTCTCATTAGGAAATATTTTCTTTTTAACCCAATCTACAATTGCTGCAATTGATACTCAAAATAAAAGATTATTTAACACTAAATTTGCTAATGTAAAAAAATCAGTATCTTCGCGTTCTGATTCATTATCTAAAATTACAAAATCAAATTATTCAAATGGATTGAGTACACCTTATCCATTTACATTTTCTGAACCTAATAATAACGGTTATGTTTCATCATTGGTTTCATATGATGTTAATAGTATTTTAGCATGAAAACAATGTGATATATATGATGAATATGAACCAAAGAATGACACATGGGATAGAAATGAAATTACATTTAAAAGTGTAAAAGATATAAAAAATAATTATATTTCACAAGTAACAAGTTTGACACAAAATATTAAACCTAATATTCAAATGTCAAAACCTGGTAAATATAGTGAACACATTTATAATGAATGAAATCAAAATAATGCCTTATCAGTTGCTATATATGCTGTTTTAGAATCTTATGGCAAGGATGATACATTAGGTAATAATGTAAAGATTAAAGCAATGAAGAATTATGCTAATTCAATTTTTGGTGATGATAGTGTCATTTCATCATTTGATTCATTTAATGGTTATGCAACAATTAAAAAAAATAGTTTAAAAACAGCATTTATATCACAGTATATAACTAATCAAATGTTAAGTGCTGATAGACCAATACCATTGTATCAATCAAATAATTGAAATGATTCAATTGATCAATATGCAAACTTACTTGAACAAGCCTTTAAAAATGATTTAAGCAAATCATATCAAGATATTAGTTATAGCTCTAAGATGTATGATTACCTTTTAACATTGGATGCAATTCAATATTTAGCTAAAGATAATTATGCTAATTTAATTGATTATTTAAAAAAGAATGTAATTCGTTATGGTGAAGAAGGTAATATTGTTTGAATTGCTGAAGAAGATACAAGTTGTGTTCCTACATTTAATAATGATAAGAATTCAATTAGCAATGAAGTAGATGAATACTTTAATCTAAAACCAAATTATTATGGTCAATATTCAAATACATATTTTAACAATGCGGGTAATAATGATAAACCAAGCACATATGTTACAAATGATGCTTATTATAAATTTGCTCCTGTTCCAGTAGGCAACAAAACTTGAACTGATGCAATGGGTTATGTAGGATTAGTTACTATTGCTGATTCAATGTCACCTATTACTTCATCAATTAATGATCAGATCTTTAAGAATGCATACTACACAAAACGTAAAGGAACAGGTAACAATGATCGATATGGTGGTTGATATAAATACGGTCGCTATGGTACATTATTGGATAAAATTAATATGTGTTCTGGTATTAAAGATTTAACTGATTTAGTTGATAATCTTGCAGTTGATTTATCTGAACCTGATTTTACAAGAAATGTTAAGACAGTTGTTTCACGTTTATTTTATGAAGATGGAGATCCTGAAGTAGGTGATGATATAAAAGCTGGTGATCCAATTAGTTTAGCTGTTTTAAAAGAAAGATTACTTGGTGAAAAAGAAATATATTCTTCTAGAAGTTGAGGTTTAACAACATATTATGAAAACCACAAACAACTTGTAGATAACATGTTTAAACGTTTTGGTGATAATGATTCAGCAGCAGAAATTTGTAATGGTGATGATGTTCAGAAAATTAGTCATACAATTAGAGTTTCTAATGATGAAAACCATACTGAGGCTAGAACACTTGTCATTCAATTAAATAATAATGATGTTGATTCATATGATAATTTGCATAATGCTTTAGGTAATGACCAATTAATTGATATGTTAGTTGTTCAATATGCAATGAATTCATCAATTAAAAATTTAGCACTTCAAGATGTAATTAAAGAAAATTTTAATGGCGAAAAATTAACAGTATATGACCGTAGGTTTAATGATAAATTAGGTCGTGTTTGAGTAAAGGATTGAAAGTCAACAAATTAATTTTTAATGTAAAATATATTTGCTATTACAACAGTTATAGTGAATCGTGTTAGGGTAGAAATACAGCAGCACTAAGCTTTAATAATTGTGTGTAATAGCTTTTATTTTGTACATGGTGCATAGAATATATGCAAAATATTTTATAATATAGTAAATTTATTAAAAAATAATTATGGTTAGAATTGCAGTTATTGTTGCCAATAAGTCAGAAGATGTAGAAACAATTGCTCCTATAGATATTTGACGTAGAGCTGGTATTGTTGTTAAATTATTATCAATTGAAAAGAAGAAAAGTTTAGTTTTATCATATGGTTCAAAAATATCATGTGATGATGTTTTAGTGAAAGAAAATCTATCTAAATATAATGCTATTTATTTACCTGGTGGCGAAGGTCATTTAAAATTTAATGATGTAGATGCGCCTAGATTAATTTCATTTTTAAATAAATATGGTTCATGTTCACGAATTGTATTTATGGCTATGTGCGCATCACCTGAAGTATATGGTGGATTAGGTATGTTAAAATCAGTAAAATTTACATGTTATCCTGGATATGAAAAAAATTTTAAAAAGACATATGTAAATAAAGAAGTTGTAGTTGATAAAAATTTTATTACAGCAAGATCAGCAGCATATGCTATTCCATTTGCTTTAGCCGCAGTTGCTAAACTTGTAAATAAAGAAACAGCTCAAAAAGTTGCAAAAGAAATTTGTTATACAGGCAAAATATAATATGAACTATACAATTAGATGAAAAGATTGTGCAAAATCTAATTCTGTTGAAAATTATTTACAAGAGAAAATTTCAAAATTTTATGATTTTAATTTTGTTCAAGATAATATTAAAATTGAAATTGTTTTTTACCAAAAGACAAAAGAATATACAGTTAGAATTAATGTTGTTACTCCAATTAAGGGTGTAATTCGTGCAGAAAATAAAAGTCACGATGTTTTAACTTCAATTAATAAAACTTGCAATAAAATTACTGATCAATTACGTAGAGTAAAGACTCAATTTCAAAATCATTAAATTAAAACTTAATATTTAAAATAACTTTAGTTAAGTTATCTAAATTTAATGGTATAAGTGTAATAATTAATATAATTAATTATTAGTATTGGAGTTAATAATGGGTGATTTAAATTTAGTTAAAAAATTGAGAGAGATGACACAAGCAGGTGTTATGGATGTCATGAAAGCTTTGAAGGAATGTGATAATGATGTTGACAAAGCCGCTCAATGATTAAGAGAAAAAGGAATAGTAAAAGCAGCTAAAAAAGCATCTGCTATTGTTACTGAAGGTGTAGCCAAAACAATAGTTAATGGTAATTATGCTGCAGTTGTTGAAATTAACTCACAAACAGATTTTGTTGTTAAAGGAAATGATTTTCAACAGCTAGTTAAAGAAATAATTCAAATTATTAATGTTAATAAACCAAAAAATATTGATGAATTAAATAATGCAAAAACATCAAAAGGAACAACTGTTGCTGATTTATGTGTAGAACTAACAGCAAAAATCGGTGAAAAAATTTGCATTCGACGCATTGAGATTATTACTAAAAACGAAGATCAATCATTTTTTTCATATGAACATTTTAATGGAAAAATTGCTGTTGTTCTTCTAACAAATAAAAATGAAGCATCTGATATTTGCAAATCAATAGCAATGCATATTGCTGCTATGAATCCACGATTCATTTCTGCAAATCAAGCAGATCCAAAATGAGTTGCTAATGAGATAGAAGTTATTAAAAAACAAACTCTTGCTGAGGGTAAGCCAGCAGATCGTGTTGATATGATTGTAAAAGGTAGAATTCAAAAAATTCTTGCTGAAAATTGTTTAGAAAATCAGCAATTTATTAAAAATCCAAATGTCAGAATTAATGATTTGCTAAAGAAAAATAATATTAATTTAATTAAATTTAATCGCTATGAAGTTGGTGAAGGTGTTGAAAAG
>CACZNK010000012.1 GCA_902782585.1 uncultured Ureaplasma sp.
CTTTGGAACATTACATTCAATTAGTAAAGGAATGAATCGCTTTTTATAATTCGACAAGATTAAAAAACAGGAATTTTGATTAATCCCCGTCTTAGAATGTTTTTTTGAAGTGTGTCCAATATGGGGTTCACTCCAATCCATTGCTTTTTATTTTGTGATAGCTTGTAATGCTGTTATGTAAGATAAATTTTCTACATCGGGCGCTTTGGCACCACGAGATAAATCATTTACTGGTTTTTTCAATCCTAAAATAATAGGACCAATAGCTTTATATTTACCAAGTCTTTCAACAATTTTATATGAAATATTTCCAGCATTAATATCTGGAAATACAAAAACATTTGCAGGTTGATTTCAATCTAGATTCTTAATTTTTTTGTGCATAACTTCTAAATCAAATGCAGCATCAAATTGAATTTCACCAAATATTTTAAATTTACTTGTAAAAATTTCATCAACACTTGCAATTTCATATGCATGACGTACTTTATCAACTGATGGACCTTTACCACTACCATTTGTTGAGTAACTTAACATAGCAATATATGGTTTTTTAATAAGTGCAATATTCTTAGCTAAATATCCTAATGTTTTAGCAATAGCTGCTAGTTGTTCAGCATCAGGATCAATATTTAATGATGAATCACCAAATACGTATCTTTTTGAACCTTTTTCCATAATAAAACCACTACATACCCTAGGTGTGTTAGGATTTGGACCAACAATTTGCAATGCAGCTCTTAATGTATCAGCAGTTGAATATTCAATACCACAAATTTCTGCATCAGCTTCATTTAATGCAACCATAACAGATGCTAAAAAATTTGGAGATTTTGCTAAGGTTAATGCTTCATCCATAGATAATCCTTTATTTTTTCTAATCTCATATATAGTTTCAGCATATTTTTTCATATCAACATCAGAAATTTCATCAATTACTATTTTTTTAATTGATGATGGTAATTGTGAAGGAATTTCTTGCTTTGTTCTAAATAATAATACAGGTTGAATATATTTTGTTTTGCTAACTAAATTTTTAGCACATTCAACTATATCAGCATTCCATCCTTCAGGATAAATAATCTTTATCTCTTTTTGCAACCTTTCTAGTTTTGTTTTAATTTTGCTTATAATTGACATGCTAATCATTATATAATATTCCATATTAAAAATATGCTAATATTATGATTAAAAAAATAGCTATTTACCCTGGTTCTTTCGACCCTATTCATGATGGACATATAAATATAATTAAACGTTCAAGCAAACTCTTTGACAAACTATATGTTGCCGTTTCTCATAATGTTGATAAACCAAATCAATCTAATATTGATGTAAGATTAAAGAATGTTAAAAAAATTATAAGAAAATTAAATTTGAAAAATGTTGAAGCTATAAAAAATATTGGTCTAACTATTGAATTTGCTAAAAAATTAAAATGTGGTTTTATTGTACGATCAATAAGGAATCCTAAAGATTACAAATATGAATTAAATATTGCTAAAACACACAAAATGCTTGATGCATCAATTGATACTGTTTTATTTATTTCATCTAAGGAATTATCAAAAAAATCATCAACAGATATTAGAAAAATTCAACAAAAACTGAAAAAATTAAATGATAAAAATATAAGGTAATTTATGGTGTTAATTATTGATAATGGAAATACTTCATTAAAAGCTGGTGTGTATTCACCAAATAAAAAACCATTATGTTTTTATACAGTTTGAAATAATAGTGATTTTAATCATTTATTCAAACGAATCAAATCAAAATATAAAATTACTTCATGCCACATTTGCTCAGTTAGACCATCATTAAGCAAGAAAATAATAAATTCAATATTTACAATATTTAAAATCAAGGCAAAAATTATTAAAAATGTTGAATTTACTAAAGAACTTAATCTTTCACAATTTGATTTAAATGAAATAGGAACTGATATTTTAGCTTATGCATTATTTTTAAAGAAGGAATATAAAAAATGCATTGGTTTTTGCTATGGAACTGCTATTTTTGCTATTGGTGTTGATAATAAAAAATTATATGGTTGTATAATTTCCCCAATACCATCAGATGGTATTAAAGAGTTAACTAAAAAAGCAGAATTAATCGGCGAAAGCATGAAAATCAAAAAGCATAATGATTTTATGGATTTTGGATCTAATACTGAACAAGCATTAATATCCGGAGCAAATCATTATTATATTGGAATAGTTTCAAGCATTATTAATCAATTCAATACAAAATATAACTTCAAAAATATTTGTTTTACAGGTGGAAATGCTCCAAAATTAACATCAATAATTAAAACCAATAAAAAATTCAAATTTTATAACGTTGACAATGCTATAATCCGTGGTATTTCTTATCTTATTTTTAACAATAAAAGATAATTAATAAAAATAATAATAATTACATTATAAATGTAATATATTAATATTGCATTATGGAAAATTTAACAAAGCTTTTTGATGAAGCTAAACTTCAATTCAAACAATGTAAAAATAAAAATGATTTGATTATTGCAAAAAATGTTTTTGCAAAAAAATATTTGTCACCGTTATACCAACAATTAAAAAAAATACCTAAAGATAAAAGACAAAATTTTGGTAAGGAACTAAATATTTTTAAAGAGAAAATCAATAACATGTTTGATGAACAAATGTTAAAAATAGAAGAACTATCAAATATTGATTCACATAAACCTCTTCTTGATTTATCTATTAATTCAACAGATTTAACTAAGGGCTCATTATCACCTATTAATTTAATCATAAATGAAATCATAGATTTTTTTAGAAAACTTAACTTTACTGTTATTGGTGGAGATGAAGTCACATCTGTTAAATATAATTTTGATAATCTAAATGTTCCTAAAGATCATCCAGGAAGACAAACTAGTGAATCATTATATTTTAATGAAAGTACAATGCTTCGTGCACATACTACCGCAGGTACTGCTGAACAAATTTTATTGCATAACAAATCAAAAGATTTAAGAGTTTTAATTGTTGGTAATGTTTATCGAAATGATGATGATGATCTTTCTCATTCACATCAATTTAACCAAATTGATGTTATTTGAGTTAAAGATGGTTTAACTGTAGGTAACCTAAAATGATTAATGACTGCAATCTTACAACATTTATACGGTAAAGATGTAAAAATTAGATATCGCATGTCGTTCTTTCCATTTACTGAACCATCAATTGAAGGTGATATAGAATGCCCAATATGCCATGGCAAAGGATGTAGTTTATGTAAAAAATCTGGATGATTAGAGATTTTAGGTGCTGGAATGCTTAATCAAGAGGTTATAAAGAAGGCTGGCATGACATGTAAAACTGCAATAGCTGCAGGAATGGGCATTGATAGATTAGCAATGATTAAATATGGAATCAATGATATTAGATACCTATACACAAATGATTTTAGATTTTCTAAACAATTCAAAAAAGGAGGAAAATAATTATGTTAATTTCTAAAAAATTTTTATCTTCTTTTGTTCCTCAGTTTGAAAATGTTAGTGATGCTGATATTGATAAAGCAACATACAGCTTAGGAATGGTAATTGAACAAGTAATCAAACATCCAAAACTAGATAATATCTATGTTGGAAAAGTTTTAAATGTTGAAAAAATAAAAGGATCAAACAAACTGCATTATGCAACTGTTGAAGTAAATGATAAAAAACAATACAACATTGTATGTGGTGCTAATAATTTTAAAAAGAATAATCTAGTTGCTGTGGCTCTTCCTGGAGCAAAATTATACAATGGTATCGTTATTAATGAAAAAGAAATTTTAGGTTGTAAATCACAAGGTATGCTATGTGGTTATAATGAGTTAACTCCATATGGTCATGAGTATTTAGATTACAATGATAAAAATGGAATTATTATCCTAGATAAAGATGCTAAAATTGGTACACAAACTGTAGCGGAAGAACTTGGATTAGATGATACAATTTATGATCTTACTTTGCCATCTGACCGACCAGATTGAATGGCTAGCATTTTAATTGTTAAAGATCTTGCTAATTGATTTGGTTATAAATTTAACATAAAACAAGCAATTTCTAAATTAAAAACTTTTGGAAATCAATTTTGCAAAATTAATAAAGAATTTTCTTCTTTTGCTTCTTATTTAAAAATCGATGATGTAAATTTTAAAAAGTTTAGTTCATGAAAACTCAAAAAATTTTTAATCAACAATGGTTGTAAATGTGAAAATAAAGTTATTGATTTAATTACACATGTTACATATTTAACTGGTGTAGCACCTTTAATTGTTGATGCAAATAAATTAACTGATGGCATTATAGAAAAACATGCAGATAATAATCAAAAAATTGCTTACAATAATAAAACCTATAACTTATCTTCATCTGATGTTATTTTAACGAACACAAAAAATGAGATAGTCGCTATTGAAGGTGTATGTATTGATGATAAGTTTGCTATAAACTTTGATACCAAATCAATTGGGCTATACATTAGTAATTTAACACATTGATTACCACGCAAGAGTGCAATGACATACAATATTAACACACAAACATCAAAATTTGCTATTAAACCTATATCATTATTTCAAATTAACTTATTCATTAAATATATTGAAAAGAAATTTAAAAATGTGACTATAACAAACTTATGCAATGAAATTGAACAACCTAAAGAAATTTCATTTAACATAAAAGAGTGTGTAGATTTTATAAAACCAATTGATGCAAAGAAATTTAAATCAACATTAAGATCTCTTGGATTTAAAGTTTTAAAAATATCTACAATTGTCCCTGGTTATCGTAGAGATTTAACTAATCAATATGATTTATGTGAAGAAGTAATTAAGAAATTATCAATTGACTCTATTAATATTCAACCTATTGAAACTGCAATTGATATTACATTTAATAATAAAGATGAATTTTACTATTTAACTAAACTAAGACAAATTATGGTTAATAATTTCTTTGTTGAAACTAAAACATATAACTTGGTAAGTAAAGAATCAGTTGAAAGATGAAATGTATTTAATACAAAAACAATGTATGAATTACATCCATGCTCAAATTATGAACATCGCTTTATGAAATTATCATTGCTTGATAATATGATTAAAGTAATTGAATACAACTTAAATAGAAAAAATAGTTTATACCCAATTTTTGAATTACAAAAAATTTATAACATAAAGAATGAATGAAATTTAACATGTGTTTCAACTGCTAAATATTTAATTGATCCAACACATAATTCATATATTAATTTAGATACATTTGGTTTAAAATCAATTCTAATGCAAATTGAAGCATTTTTTAATGTTGAGTTAGTTGTAGAAAAAGCAACAAATTCTTGCTTTGCTAAACAAGATTGTTTATCAATTAAATATAAAAATGAAATAATTGGATATTTAGGCTGTTTAAATCAAAAAAATTTAAGGCCATATAAAATTACTCAAGAATTATATTCATTAGTCTTAAATATTCAGTCTTTAATGAATAACACTTCAACTAAAGAATTAAAAATCAAACCATTATGTGTAACTTTACCAGTATTAAAAGATATTACATTTATCGCAAATAAGGATACAAACATTAAAATGATTAATAATAAACTTAAATCACTAGATTTTTTAGTTGATTATAAATACATCACTGCCTACAAACTAGAAAATAGTGATAATATTGCATACACTATTCATTTGATAATCAACAATAATGAAACTCTTAAAAAAGAAGATATTGATAAATTTATTAATATCATTGTTAATATTATTAAAGAAAATAATGGAGATCTAAAGGGATTTTAATATGAAAAGAAAAGGTTATATTAATTGAGACCAATACTTTATGGGTGTAGCTGAACTATCATCATTAAGATCAAAAGATCCTAATACTCAAGTTGGTTGCTGTATTGCTTCACCAGATAACAAAATTTACTCATTGGGATATAATGGAATGCCAAGAGGACTTAGTGATGATAAGTTCCCATGAGATAATAAATCTAAAAATTTAATGGATACAAAATATCCATATGTATGTCATTCAGAATTAAATGCCATATTAAATTTTACTGGTCATTCATTAAAAGGTTGTAGATTATATGTTACGCTATTTCCATGCAATGAATGTGCTAAAGCAATTGTTCAATCTGGTATAGTTGAAGTAATATATCGGGATATGTTATATCCCAATACAATACAAACTAAAGTAGCAAAAAAAATGTTCAAAGCTGCAAAAGTTAAAATAACAAAATATAAAAATAAGAATAAGGAAATTAAATTAATAGTGTAAGATAAAGTATGAAAACAAAAAGCATAATCAAAAGAGATAATAGAAAAGTTGAATTCAATCCAATTAAAATTAAGGATGCTATAACTTCAGCTATAAAATTTAATCAAATAGATTTAACTCAAAAGCAAATTGATGAAATTTATAACAAAGTTATCGAAAAAATTGAAAGCATTCAATTAGAATCAATTGCAGTTGAACAAATTCAAGATATAGTTGTTGACACTATAAAAGAATGTGGACATCAAAAATTGGCTACTCTATATCAAAACTATCGTGAACAAAGAACTAAATTACGTGAAAATAAAAGTGATTTAATGAAAAAAATTATTGCAATTGGTGTTGAAACTGATCGTGATAATGCAAATGTTGGTAATAACTTTTCAGCAAAATTATTACGTATAGCTTCTGAAGCTAATAAATGACATATTTTAAATTCAGTACTACCTGAAAAATTAGCTAAGTTACATGAAAATGGTGATGTTTACATCCATGACTTAGATAGTTATAACCTAACTTTAAACTGCTTACATTTACCTACAAGTAAATTATTAAAAAATGGTTTTAATACTGGATATGGAACTATCAATTCACCACATAGTATTGGTGTTGCTGCTGAATTAATTTGTATTATGCTTCAAGCATCACAAAATGATATGTTTGGTGGACAATCGCACCCAAACTTTGATAATGATTTAGCTCCATATGTTGAACTTACAAGACAAAAAATTTATAAAGAAATAATGGAAGAGAAAGTAGAACCAAGTAAGACTAAAGAACTTGTTGAGAAAAGAACTAAAGCTGCAGTTGATCAAGCTATGCAAGCTGTTGTATTTAATTTGAACACAATGCATTCTCGTGCTGGTAGTCAAGTTCCTTTTAGCTCATTAAATATTGGTATCCCTTTAAGTGATGATGCCGCATTAGTTTGCCAAAGTTTTTTAGAACAATATATGAAAGGTTTAGGTAGTGGTGAGCAACCTATATTCCCTAATATCATTTTTAGAGTAAAAGCTGGTGTAAATAGAAATCCTAATGACAAATATTACTACTTATTCAAATTGGCATGTAAATCTACAAGTCAAAGAATGAATCCTACATTTATGAATTTAGATGCTGACTTTAATAAAGAATATTATGACAAAGGAATATTACCAGCAACCATGGGTTGCAGAACATATATCTTATCTAATTGTAATGGACCAGCAGGTGTTGAAGGTAGAGGAAACAATGCACCTTCAACAATAAATTTACCAAGACTTGGTATTTTAGCCAACCATGATGTTGATAGATTCTTTAAACTTTTAGATGAAAAAATTAACAATACAATTGAAATTTTATTAAACCGTCATGAAACTTTAAAGAAACTTAAAGTTAAAGATTTACCATTTGTATGTGGACAAGGTTTAATGAAAGGATCTGAAAATTTAAAACTAAATGATGGTATTGAACCAATAATGAAAAATGGTACATGGGGAATTGGATATATTGGTCTTGCTGAAACTTTAACTGCTTTAATAGGTGAACATCATGGACAAAGTGAAAAAGCCAGAGAACTTGGTTTAAAAATTATTACACATATCAGAAAAAGATGTGATGAAATTAAAAAAGAAAAATCTATGAACTTTAGTTGTTATGCTACCCCGGCTGAAGGATTAAGTGGCAAATTTGTAAAAATTGACCAAAAATTATTTGGTAAAATTCCAGGAGTAACAGATAAAGAATATTACACAAATTCATATCATATTCCTGTTTCTTTCCCAATTTCAATGGCTGATAAAATAAGAATTGAAGCACCATATCATAAATTATCAAATGGTGGTCATATTTCTTATATTGAATTTGATTCATATCCTAGTCCTGAAGTAATTGAGAAAATTATTACTTGGGCATATACTGAAACAAATATCAACTATATGGGGATAAATTTCCATATTAGATATTGTTTAGATTGTTGTAATTCAAGTAATGAAAAATAATTATGTCAGAAAAAATAAGATTGGCAGGAATAGCACAAAATAGTTTAGTAAATGGAACAGGATTGAGAAAAGTATTCTTCTCTCAAGGTTGTACACATAAATGTAAAGAATGTTTTAGTCCTTTTACTTGAGATTTTAAAGGTGGTAAATTAATTGATATTGATGAACTTGTAAAACAAGTAAAAGATGAATACTACTTAGATGGTGTCACTTTTAGTGGTGGCGATCCATTCCAACAAGCTGATAAATTTGCTATTTTAGCTAAAGAACTAAAAAAATTGAATATCAATATATGATGTTATACTGGTTATACTTGAGAAGAATTGATGGAATTATCAAAAACAGATAATAACATAAAAGAATTAGTGAATAATTGTGATGTAATTGTTGATGGACCTTATATTCCTAAAAAACATAATCCAAATTTAAAATTCAAAGGTAGTAGTAACCAAAGAATTATTGATGTTAAATTATCACTTCAACAAGACAAAATTAACATAATTAGTGTGTAGTTATAAAAAAATATATTAATTTAGGTATTGGTGTTACATTAGTTAGATAGAGTATTATTGATATTGGTATAAGATTTTTTGATGATCCTGTGAATCCAAAAGATGGTAATAATTTAAAACATTTGTAAAGAATAAACATTTTGGTTTAGTAACATTATTATGTAGTCTAAAATCTACAAGCAATATCAATAAAGATTAAGACAATTTTAGAATACATAGCAATGATATCTACACACTATCTAAACATAATTTTTGTATTCTTTACGAAAATATATAATATAGGATACAGAGTTTAAAATTATGAGTCAAAATAAAAAAGTTACATATCTAACACCAGAACAAACAAAATGTCCAGTTTGTGGTGGAACACATATTCAAAATGTTAGTCGTATTACTGGTTATTTATCATTAGATGAAAGATTTGGTAGTGGCAAAGTTGCTGAAAGAAGTGATAGAGTTTGTCACAATAACAATAAACACAATAAGATATATATGTAATAAAATTTGTGTGCATCTTGCACATTTTAGCGAAATATAGTTTAAAGTGCCCAATTAATTAAACTTAATTCATTATATCTTTCCTTTGCTGAATAGTATCCTAAAGTTTCACGATAAATCTC
>CACZNK010000013.1 GCA_902782585.1 uncultured Ureaplasma sp.
GGTTTATGAATTTCAATACCTGAATGTCCACCTTTAAAATTACATAATTTAATCTCATAAGTTTTACTTCCATTTTTAGTTTGAAAAAAGTGAATTTTATGATTTAACTTTAATGTTCTACATGCTCCAGAACCAATACATATTTCTTCATCATTTTCACTATCAAGATTTATAATTTGTTTTGCTTTAAAAATACCATTTGGAATAGTTTTCATACAAATATCTGAGTTCTCTTCCTCACCCGTTGTGCATAAACATTCAATTGGCCCATGCTGAATAGATGAATTAGTTAATATTTCCATAATCATTGCTATCCCAATACCATTATCAGCACCTAAGGTTGTTCCTTCTGCTTTAATAAGGCTAGTTTCTTTTTCATAATAAGGTTTTATAGGTGTTGTTTTAAGATCAATTTTCAAACTTTCATCATGAACTAAAACCATATCCAAATGTGCCTGTAACATAATGCATGGTAATTTTTCTAAACCTTTTGTAGCTTTTTTAGAAGCTAGAAAAGCACCAGTTTTAAATTGCTTAATTTTACAGTTATTTTTTAAAAGCTCTTTTTGTAAAAATTTACTTAATTTCTCTTCATGAAATGAGCCATGAGGAATTGAACAAATTTTTTTAAATCATTTTAAAACACCTTTGGGTTCCAAATTTTCAATATCATATTTTTTTATCATAACTTCTCACTTTATCAATGGATATTTGAATAAATTAAATTATTGTATTTAAAACATGCCACTTGGTAAAAATGTACCGATAGAAAGCATACCAATACCAGCAATAAATAAAATAAGAAGATGCTTTCATGTAGTTTTTGTAAAATCCAACATTGTCATTTTACTTGTTTCCAAAAACGGAATTACCATTCCAGTTGGTATAAATAAATTAGCTCATCCTGCCGCAGCAGAAAAAGTAGTTACAGTACCTGATAGAAGATTTTTATTAATATTGAAAACAGCACCACCAATAATTGGCATTGTTGTTGCTGATAAACCAGAAGTAGATGGAATAAACAAGGATAATAAAGAAATCATAACAAATACAATAATAACAATCATAACAGAACTTGATAATTTTAATATATTAGAAAAAGCACTAGTTATTATTGTGCTAAATCCAGAATTTGATAAAGTGATTGTTATTCCTCTTGCTACAGCAATAACAAAAACTACACTAATAAAATCTTTACAACCACTGTAAAATGTTGTAAATCAGTGACTAGAACCTTTTCAGTTAATTGCACCAATAATAATTGAAGCAATAAAGAATAGCATTGATGCATCAATTGTTTCTCATTTTCCAATTTGAGAAACTGATGTTAAAAATGGGAAAATTTTACCTATTTCATCATGCAAATATTGAAAACCATTAAAACCAGTTAAAGTTTGTCAATCAATATAGCAAATAATCATAAACACAAAAGCTAAAGCAAAAACAATCAATGTTCAAATTTGTTTTTTTGTTAGAGTAGGTATTGTGGTTTGACCAAAAGAATATTTTTTATTAAATTCATCTCTTGATAAATACACATAAGATTTTTTTGGATTATTTTTTACTTTTTTTGCATATAACATAGTTACAGCAATAGCAATTGATATCAAAACTAAGAATGTCACTAATCTCCAAACAATACCAGTTGTTGTCGAAATTGTTGGATTTGATTCATCAATATATTTGTTTATAGCACTAACACTTATACCAATTGTATAAGGATTAACAGTTGATGCCATTACTCCTACACCAGCACCCATAAAAACAACTAAAAAACCAGTCATGCAATCATAACCAGCAGCATAGAAAAAAGGAATAACAATTAAATAAAGTGGTAATGTTTCCTCACAAGCTCCATATGTTGAACCACAAATTCCAAAAATAAGCATTAAAATAGGGATCAAAATAATTTCTTTATTTTTAAGTTTTCTTAATAAACAACTAATTCCTGCTTCAAAAGCTTTTGTTTCATTAACAAGAGATATTGTCCCACCTAACATAAATAAGAGGATAGCAATTGGGGCTACTTGTTCAAACCCTTTTAATGGATTTAAAAAGATATCAAGAACTCCTGGAATAATTGTATTTTGATCTTTTTTTAATAATCCGCTAAGATAAAAAAATCAAATAATAATTATGGTTAAAATTGAACCACAAAAAATAATTGAAATAGAATTTGGAATAAATGGTTTTTGCTTTATTTTGTTTTTATTTTGTAAAAAATGTTTCTCTTTATTTTTCCAAATCAATGTAATGATTGCCCCAAATAATGGCACAAAACACAAACAAAGACATCATTTTGATAAATTTTTATAATGTGGAATTTCACTTTTTCTATGAAATAAAACTATTAAAATAATAGATATCACAATGCCAATAAGTAATGTTAGTGAGGAAGCAACAATATTACAAATAATTTCTTTTTGTTCAAAAAGTGCTCGATTAGCAACTGATAAAATTAACATAGTTAAACCAATTGTTGTAATAAGATTAAAAGTAATAAATTTGTTAAAAAATTTACTTAAACTATGTTTCTTATTTTGTTTTTGATTTTTTTCATTCATATGTTTAATGTACTAAAACTTAAAAATTTCAATATGATTCTTAATATATTATGCGTATATATTACAATAATTTTGAGTAATATCAAAAATATAGAGCATTATGTAAAAGAAAGTAAAAATATCACTTAACAAAATTAACCGAACTAAAAACAAAACAATAAATCTAACTAGTGTAATATACATATATATATAAAAAAAGGTGAGTAAAATTAAAATTACCAAATATAAATTAATTGATACTGATATGTCTAAAGATATAGTTAAAAAATAGTAAATTTTTAAGACTTAGATCAAAAAATGGAGCGTTAACAGTGTTTTTAAAACTAAAACAGAGTTTAAAAAATATAAACCATAAGTTATATATTTCATTATTAGTAATGGGATTTGTTCCAACTATTTACACTACATTAAGAGTATTTTTATTAGGTACTCTTCCCCAAGAATCTTCATATTCTATTGCTGGACAACTAGCTTGAATTAATTTAATTTATGAAGTTATTTATGAAGCAATAATTTTACTTTTATTTTATTTTGTTGGTAAAAGTATATCAGATAAAAAAGAGTTAACCAATAGAATAAAAACAGGTCTATTATTAACCTCATGTGTTTATATTATCTTATCAATAATTGTAATAACCTGTGTTGGACCATTATTAAAAGCAATGGTAGCTGATCCATCAATAATTAATGCTAGTACTACATACATTAGAATTGAAGCTGTTGCTAATATGTTTGATATATTATTTAAATTTGCATTCGTTGGACTAATTGTTTTAGGTAAAGATAAACTAGTTTATATACTGACTGGTACAAAACTAATTTTATGTGTTGTTTCAGATATATTCTTAATTTCTTCATTGACAGTTTCAGCTAATCTAGGTGTTAATGGCATTGGTGTTACTAACAATATTGTTAATGGATTATTATTCTTTGTTACTTTAATCATATTAGCAAAGAATGGTATTAACGTATTTAGTAAAGATAAAATATCATTTACTTGAGTTAAACATTTTTTAAAAATTGGTGGAATATCAGGTTTAGAATCATTCATTAGAAATCTAATTTATATGATAATGATTGTAAGAATGGTAAATATTGTAGATGAACAAGGCACATATTGAGTTGCTAATAACTTTATTTGGGGTTGAATGTTATTACCAATATTACAACTTGGTGAACTTATTAAACAAGAAACATCAACCAATAAAGATGCAGTAAAGAATAATACATTAGGTTATTTTTTAATCACTTTAATAATTTTAGTTATTTGAAGTGCATTAATTCCAACATATAAACCATTTATACAATATGTTTTAAACTTTAATGATGTGGATAAATTATTTAAAATAATAATGACATCATTTGGATTCTATGCATTATTTGCTATCCAAAATGTATTTGAGAATACATTTTATGGGTTAGGTAAAACATGATATATACTTTTTGAGTCAATTGTTACAAACATTATTTATTATGGGATACTGTTAATTTTGTATATGACTGAGATATGACAACCATCATTAATGAATATTGTATTACTATTTGGTATTGGCAATGCATTAGATGCTGTAGTTTCATTTGGTGCATATTGGTATTTATTAAAAAAAATCTATATTAATATTTTAAATATTGAACCGATTTAAGTAACTTTTATATTAAAAAATAAAAGATGCTTGCATTAACAAATAAGTTTCTATTTTATAATAGGCATTTCATGGTATATTTAACCATATTTTTAGATTTATCTATTCTTATCCCAAAATATAGGGAGTATGTTGTAAATAATGTTCACTTTTTACAACATTGCTTAAAAAGTTACTAAAAATAGTAAATATAATATTAAAATAACAATTAACGATGAAATCAAAATCATTAAATTTAATTACAACTATTGTACTAAGTGGGTCTACATTTGGAATAATTTCAATTGTTGGTACAAGCTGCAGAAATAACGAAGACAAAAACAAAGAAAATAAACAACCAACATATTATGACTTTTTTACATATAACTTAATTGATGTAGCTGATACACATACACATACATATGAAATCAATGTAGATTGAACCAATTCAAAAAATATACAAGAAAATTTTAATGAGGAAGTTGTTATCCCTTCAAAACATCCAGATAATGATATACCAATTACCAAAATTGGAGATGGTTTTTTAGAAAATTGTCCTTCATTTAATAGCAATGTATATATTCCAGAAACTATTGAAATTATTGGCAAAAGATTTATGCGTTATAATGCATCATTTAACAAACCATTAATAATTCCTAATTCTGTAAATAAAATTGATTTTGGTTTTTTACAATATTGTAATACATTTAATCAACCAATAACTCTTTCATCAAATTTAAATATGATTGGAGAATCTTTCTTATATGGTTGTTCTAATTTCAATCAACAATTAAAGTTTACAAATTCACTTTCTATCATTGATGGTCATTTTTTACAGGATTGTTTAAATTTCAATCAACCGTTATCTATTCCAAGTGTTAAAACAATTGGAATTAGTTTTTTAAATGGTTGTGAAAATTTTAATAGTGATATTTATTTAAAAGACATAACTTCAATTAATAATTATTTTTTAAATGGTTGTATATCATTCAATTGTTACCTATCAATTCCAAATTCAGTAACAGATATTGGTAAAAGTTTTATGTATAGGAATAACAGCTTTGATAATACATTAAATCTTGAATCTAAAGCAAATGTATTTGTTGATTCTGAATACACATGTGCTACAGATGATGAAGGAGCATTATGTTACAAATCAGGGTTTAAAATTTCTGGTAATGGTGGTAATGAATTTATGGATAAATTTGAAAATAGTAACAAAAAACCATACCGAAATTTAGTTTTGAAAGTTTAAATATTGATAGCTAATCAATAATAAAAATATTTCAAAATTCAATTTATTTTGTATAGTATATAAAAAGGACAACACCTGTGTGGGTGTTGTTCTTGTTTTTATAGGAGTAATATGAGTCAATTAAATGAACAATTAATTTCAGCGATTAAACTAATTGCTGATGAAAAGAAAATTCCACGTGATGCAGTTGCAGATGCATTAAAAGAATCTATTTGCAAAGCATATGTAAAGGAATATCCAGAAGAAATTATCAATGTTGAAATTAATATCGATGATACAACCTTAAATGTATATCGTCAATATACAGTAGTTGATGAATCAGAGGAATTAAATGATTATTGTGAAATTTCATTACAAGATGCAAAAGATTATTACAAACATCTGAAAATTAATAAGGAAGTTAAACTTGGTGATGTAATCAACAAACCAATTCAACTTGATAAATTACCAAAAAAAATTGTTAATCACATCAAACAAATTTTCAAACAAGGTATTACTGTTCAAGCGAATAATGAAATTTACAACGAATGAAAGGACCGTGTTGGTGAAATTATATATGCTGAAGTTGAAAAAGATGACCATGGAATCTTTGTTAATTTAGGAAATGACCAATATGGTTTCATGTCAACTCGTGATAGTATTCCAAATGAAAAATTAATTCCAGGTCATAAATATAACTTCTTAATTAAAGAAGTTAAACAACAATCATCAGGTTGACCAATTATTTTATCTCGTGGTGACGAAAAATTAGTTAAAGAATTATTAACACTTGAAGTTCCAGAAATTCAAGAAAAGATTATTGAAATTGTTGATATTGCTCGTATTCCAGGATTTAAAACAAAAGTTGCATTGATTTCTCACCAACCCGGTGTTGAACCATGTGGTAGTGTTATTGGTGCAAGAGGCTCAAGAATCCAAATTATTAGTAATGCCATTTGTGGTGAAAGAATTGAAGTTATTGAATATTCAGATAATTTTGAGTCATATTTAATTGATGTATGTGCACCAGCACTTATTAAAGGTTATAAAATTATTAGTGAAGAAACACCTGAACATAAAAAACAATTAATAATTGTTGTACCCGGTGATCAATTAGCATTATTAATTGGTAAAAAAGGTCAAAACATTCAACTTGTTGCTAAACTATTAAAAGCAGATGTTGATGTTAAAACTCCAGAAGACGCTAAATATGAAGATCTTCAATATACCCATTTAGAAATTAAATCATTAAAACAGAGAAAATTTGATCGAATTCTTGAAAAAAACCGTATGGGTAATGATTATTCATTAAACAGATTTAATAAACCTACAAGGGGGTTGTTAAATTCAACATCAATTAATTCAAGTGAAAATTCTTCATCAATTAAAAATACAAATAAAACTAGCAATAAATCATCAAATATTAACTCAACAAGTGCATTGTTGGATAAAATTGATAATTTTAACTATGATCAAAATTCATCAACACATACTGAAGTAGTAAATGAACCAGTTGAAAATAAAAAAGATATTCTTGAACAATTAAAGACTAATGAGCAAGGAAGACAACAATCTTCATCATCTAATAATCTTGAATTAAATATTGATAAACCAACAGTTAAAAAACAACCTAAACAACGCCGCAAATCACCAAAATCAAAAACTTTAATTCAAAATTCTAGCGCAAAAAATGAATCTATTTTAGAACAATTTAAGGATTTAGATACTAAGTCAATTCTAAATGAATTATCACAGGAAAATGAAAATCGTCAAGAAGAAGATGAATTAGATTCAAATTATGACTATGATGAAAAATAATTTTTCTTAAGTTGTTAATTAATGGGGAAAGGTAATGAATAAGAAAAATAAAAAGATCAAAAAGATAGATACAAGACAAACTATTGATTTAAAATCTCAATTTAGAAAAGTAGATACAGGAATCAAAAATGGTGTTTTTATTTTTTCTGGACCTTTAAAAATTGAAGAAATTGCTTCAAAATTAAATAAAACATCAGCAGAAATTATTAAATATTTTTTCTTAAAAGGAAAAATGAAAAATATTAATTCTGTTTTAGATGAAAATGAAATTGGTGAATTATGTTTAGAATACAATTATGACTTTGAAAAAAGAATTAAAGTTGATGAGATAAATGTTCTAACTAATCTCGAAATTAAAGATGATGAAAAATTATTAAAACCCCGTCCTCCTATAGTTACTGTAATGGGTCATGTTGATCATGGTAAAACGACATTATTAGATTACATACGTAAATCTAATGTTGCTAAAGGAGAAGCTGGTGGTATTACTCAATCTATTGGTGCTTATCAAATTACATATAAAAATGATAAAATCACATTCATTGATACACCTGGACATGCTGCATTTACTGAAATGCGTGCACGAGGTGCTAATGTAACTGATATTGTTGTTTTAGTTGTTGCAGCTGATGATGGTATTAAACCACAATCACAAGAAGCAATTGATCATGCAAAAGCAGCAAAAGTTCCTATTATTGTATTTATTAATAAAATAGATAAACCTAATATTAATCCTGATACAGTATTAACTCAATTATCTGAGCATGATTTAATGTGTGAAGAATGAGGTGGACAAACAATTACCATTAAAGGAAGTGCATTAACAGGTAAAAATGTAGATAAATTACTTGATGCTATTATTGTAACAAGTGAAATACAGGAATTAAAAGCTAATCCAAACCGTTTAGGTTTAGGAGTAGTTATTGAATCAAGTTTAGATAAGGGTCTAGGTCCTGTTGCTACAGTTATTGTTAAAAATGGAAGTATTGAAAAAGGTGATATGATGATAGCTGGTAGTAGTTATGGTCGAATCCGAGCAATGTTCGATGAAAACAACAAAGAAGTGATAACTGCAAAACCATCACAACCAGTTAAGGTTACAGGTCTAAATACTACCCCTTCTGCTGGTGATCATTTTGCAATTAGTAATAATGAGAAAGATATTAAAAATATTGCTGAAAAAATTCGTTTACATCAAATTAAATTACAAAATACTGAACATGATATTTTATCTAAAAACACAAATTTAAATACCAAAAAATTAATTGTTATTTTAAAAACTGATGTTCATGGTTCACTTGAAGCAATTAAAAATGTTTTATCTAAAGCAAATGTTGAAGGTGTGTCATTAGTTATTCTTCGTGCTGCTACTGGTGGGATTACAAAATCTGATATTGAACTTGCTAAAGCAAGTAATGGCATTATTATTGGTTTCAATGTTAAACCAATTAAAACCATTAAAGATTTAGCTAATAACCAAAGAGTACAAATTTATTTCTTTGATATCATTTATCGATTGGCTGAAGAAATTCAAAATATTATGAAAGGTAAACTTGATCCAGTGTATATAGATGAAGATACTGGTGAAGCTGAAATAAAAAACATTTGAAAACATACAAAAATAGGAGTTATTGGTGGTTGCGTAGTAACTTCAGGTGAAATACATAGAAATGATAATGTCAGATTACTTCGTGATGGAGTTGTAGTTTATAAAACTAAAATTGCTTCAATGCGTCATCAAAAAGATGATATAAATAGTTGTTCAGCTGGTAAAGAGTGTGGAATTACTCTTGAAAAACAAAATGATATCCATATAGGTGATATTATTCAAAGTTACCGAACAATACAAAAAAAATAGTTATGTCATCAAGTGGTAAGAGTAAATATAAACATTTACAAATTGAATCTTTAATATTGAAAATCTTAAATAATACATTAAAATATGAAATTATTAATGATAAATTAAAAAATGTTAGTTTTACATATGTAAAACTTAGTGGTGATAATTCATTTTTAGATGTTTATGTAGATTATTGAAATCGTAGCAAAATTGATAATATTGTTAAACATCTTAATGATGCTAAAGGAATATTTCGCACGGCTATAGCTAATAAATCAAATCTTTATAAAGCTCCCCACATCACTTTTTACAAAGATAAAACTATTGATAATTATTTAAAAATAGAAGAATTATTAAGTAAAATTAATAAATAGTAACAATATGTCAGATAAAGAAAAAGAAAAATTAATTCCTGATAATTCAAATAATGACAATAAAGAAGAAACAAAAAGTTCTTTAGATTTTAAAATTAACAATGAATCAGTTCATAATGAATCTGTTAATATAAATCAAAATATTGGTAGTTTTGAAAATGATTTTGATCCTAATAAAAATCCAATTTCTCAAATAGACGATGAAATTTTAATTGAAAAATCTTCAAATAAATTAGGTTCGGTTCGTGAAGAAGATAAACGTGTTGATTTTGAAAAGTTTAAAAAGACTAAAAAAAGAAAACATATTTTTAAACCTGGTAATAATGGTTTTTCAATAAAAGTTGATACATGATTAAGAAATGATCGAACTATGCAAATGGTTTGATTAGTAGCCAGTTTAATTATTGGTATTGTCCTTGCTGTTGCTATTTCATTTTTAACAATTATATGCATTGAACAATCTCATGCACCAAATCAAGGTATGTGAAATCTGAAAAGTTTTAGATCTATTGCATTAGCCAATAATATCTTTACTGGTATGGCTATTGGTATAGTAGTTTTACCATTATTCTATTTATTAATTACTATCATGGTTGGTATTAATGATGTTTATCGATCAAGACAATTTCATTTCTTTTTATGAAGTTGTTTAATATTAGGGTTATTATTTATTATTGTTAGTGTTCCACTAGGTAGTTATGTAATGTTATGAAATGCTAAATTTACTCCTGTTCCCAGTTCATTAACAACAATTTGAAAGTATTAATTTAAATTTAATATGAAAATAATCTATGGAACTACATATGAAATTGCTAAATCTCATGCTTATTTTTTTATTGATGATTTAAAAATTAAGCAAAAATTTGATTTTGATGATAATTATGAACAAATTCTAACATCAATTAATCAAACCAATTTGTTTGATAATGATTCTCAATCTAATTATTTAATCAATCATGCAAATTTTTTAATTAATAAAACTAAAAAATCAATTAAATTTATTGAAAACTTGTTAAATTCTAAAGATGAAATTATTTGCATTGTTGCTGCTAGAAATCAAAAATCATTTGATTCACTATTACAAACTAATAAAAATGTAAAATTTATTAAAGCAATTAAATTTACTGATAAAGATAAAATTCATTTAGTTAATAATTTATTAAAAACTTATCCAATAAATTTTGATTGTGAAACTACTAAAACAAATTTTATTAATGTATTAGCTAATGAACCATATTTAATTAAAAATGAAGTACAAAAAGCATCAAATTATTCATTAGACAATGAATTTAATAGTCAAGTAATTGATAAATTAATAAATAAAAATGCTAATAATTCCATTTTTGATTTAATTAACTTTATTCTTTTAAATAAAAAAACTGAAGCAATAAATCTTTTAAGTAATTTATTGAAAAAGAAAATTCAACCAATAGTATGTATTCAAATTATGGCTAATCAACTATTTAATTTAAAACTACAAAAAATGTATTTATCTAAAAACAATAATAATATTTATAGTGCTAATAATTCATTGGGTGTTAATCCATATAAAATAATGATGAATGAAAAAATTTTAAATAATACCACACTAACAAAAATTAAAAAGTTGTTAGAGTCATTGTTATTATTAGATTATAATATAAAAAACAACTTAGTTGTTGGTGAAATTGCTATTAAAATGTTAATTATGGAGAATTAGTCATGGAAAATACAAATTCTAAGAATTCAAGTATTGAACAAAAACTTATCAAAAGTTTAACATTCTTATTAAACAATAAACATTGCATTGACTATTTAAAAAACTCTAAAAATTTTCAAAACATATTAAAAAATGAGTTATTAATTTTAAATCATTTTCTTACTACAAAGAAAAAAAATAAAGAACACATTCATATTTTAGTTGATAAATATAATGCATTCTGTTTGTCAAATAAATTAGACTTAAAAGATAAATTATCAATTAAAAATGAAGATGAAATGATTGATTATGTTAATTATTTAAAAGTTTATATAAAAAATATTCTTCATTTTGACATTGATGAAGCTATAAATTCTCCTAGTAAATTTGAAAATATTAAATTTAATAATAACGAATTAAAATTAACTGGCGTTACTAATCCTAATGGTACTTGAGAAAATATTTTTAAACAGAATTTTCATAACATTGATCCATTTGTACTAAGAGTTGCACAAAGTAGAATTAATGAAAAATTAAAAAATGATGAGATTTTTGTTTTTAAATCAAAACCAAAAATTGTAAAAATAATAAAAATTATTTATGCATGTTTAATGTTTTTATTTGCATTTGCAATGCTATTCTTAGCAGTTGTATGGTTTTTAATTGCAAATAAACCTACAGGATATAATTCTTATGTTTTTGGTTATTTTAATCCAATATTTCTAGTTGTATTTAGTATGACCTTTGCTTATTCAGGGCTAATAAATATTCATCCATACATTACTGCAATCAAAACACACAAAAAACCATCACAAAATGCTATATATTCTGTGATTTCGTTATTTGTTACTTCTTCAGTTATTTTTGGATTATTATTTTCAATTTACAATATATGACCAATACCAGGAGCTAGAACCATATATGAATTTATTAATATTTATGGCGATAGTTATGATGAATTTACAAAAACTTGTGTCTTTTTAATGTCAATTGCTATTAGTTCTATGATAGCAATTAGCTTATTATCATTAATTGCTGGTATTATTTTAATAACTAATAAACCTAAACGTGATAGTAATGCAATTAACAAACTTTTATTTGATGAGATTAACAATGTTATTAATGAAAAACCTATAGATTTAACACCTGATAAATCTAAAGTAAGTTCTCAAGATTCTTCTAGTGAACCTAAAGATTAATTATTATGATTTGCAATAAAAAATGTGAAAATTATTCCAAATTTTATTCAAATAATGAATCAAAAAGCAATCACTCTTTTTTAAGATTTTTATTTCCTTTATATCCATATCGTGTATATAAAACTACCAAATTTCTAATAACTATAGCAGTATTATTGGCATTAAGAATTATATTTGGATCATTTAGTGTTCCCATTCCTGCCACTGGTCAATCTATTTCACTCGCATGAATACCAGTTATGATTATGGGTTGAATCTTTGGACCAGTACATGGATTGTTTTTTGGTGTGGTTACTGATAGTCTATGTTTTTTAATTAAACCTAGTGGTGTATGATTCTGAATGTATGCTATCCAAGAACCAATTATTGGATTATTTTCAGGAATAGCAAGATCAATATATGAAAGAAGAATAACTGGAAATAAAAAACTAATCTTTGATTTTTTTATTACACAAATAATTTTAGTAAGTTTTATACTAATAAGTTTAATTGGAATACTATTATGAGTAGATAATAACATTTTAGATTATTACAACTCTTACAAATATGTGTGTATTAGTTTATCTATTGCATATTTTATTATAATTAATTGTTTTATGTTTTTTTATTTAAAAAATATTAAAAATAATCAAGAACGATTTATGTTGTTTTTATATGGACTAACATTAATTTCTGTAATTATGATCATTTTTTCACTTTTACTTGGCCCTATATCAACAGTTGAATATTTGAAATATGTTAATGGAAAATATCCAAAGAATTATGTGAAATATGGATTGTTATATTATTTTATCCCACGTGCTATTGTACAGACTATAAAAGTTCCATTTGAAGCAATAATATTTTGTTCAATTGTTTTAATTATTAATCCAATATTAAACAATTCCATAACTCAACTTGAAAATAGTTGATGATAATTATCATTTGTAATATTTAAAATAGTCTCCTAAAAAATAAATAATTTAAGAATTAATGTATATAATACATTGTATTGAAAAAAATAGGTAAGAAAAATGTTAAATTTTGATACAAATTATCTAAGTCATAAAACATCTAGAACTAATATCATTAAGAAATATCAAAAATCAGTTTCAAGCATATTTAAAAAAATTAATAGTGGAACTGCATTAGGTTGTGAAATGACAGGATGATTAAAACCTAATAAAGTAGTTGATCAAAAATTGATTCGTGCAATGATTAAAAAAGCTAATCAATGAGAAAGAAATAATATTAGAAATGTTGTTGTAATTGGTATTGGTGGATCATATGTTGGTGTTAAGGCTGCTATTGACATGGTATTGGGTAGTAATACTAAGATGAAAATACATTTTATTTATAATATTCACCCAAATTTTATTACTGCAAAAATAAAAGAATTACAAAAGCAAAGATTTGCAATTGTTGTAATTTCTAAATCTGGTACTACACTTGAACCATCAGTTGGTTTTAGAATTTTTAGAAAATTATTAGAAGCAAAAGTTGGTCAAGAACAAGCTACTAAATTAATTGTTGCAATTACTGATCCCGAAAAAGGAACATTGCATAATTATGCTAGAGCTAAAGGTTATACTTTATTTCCAATTCCAAATAATATTGGAGGAAGATATTCAACATTAACATCAGTTGGTGTATTTCCTATGATCCTTGCTGGTATAGATCCAATTAAATTACTTAAAGGCGCTACAAAAGCTACTGATGATTTATCTAATTCAAATTTAAGAACCAATTCAGCATTCTTATATGCTGCATATCGACATTATTTTTATACAGCTAAAAAAATACAAATCGAAAACTTTATTACATATGATCCAACTTTAACAATGATTGCTTGTCAATGACAACAATTATTTGGAGAAAGTGAAGGTAAACAAAAACGTGCTATGTATCCAACTTATAGTTTATTCACAACTGATTTACATGCACTTGGACAATACTTACAAGAAGGTACAAGAAATTTTATTGAAACAACTTTAATTGTTGAAAACCCTAAAGATGATATTAAACTAAAAATTGATGATAATAATGATGGGCTAAAATATTTGAATCAGAAAACATTAGATTTTATTAATAAACAGGCATTTGAAGGCACAATTACTGCTCATAGTGAAGATGGAAAAGTAAATAATTTAATAATTAGTCTTACAAAAAGTGATGAATATCATTATGGATATTTATTTATTTGATTAGCACATGCAGCAATGATGAGTGCATACTTATTAAAAGTTAATCCATTTGATCAACCAGGAGTTGAATCATATAAAAAAAATATGTTTGCTTTACTAAAAAAATAATTTCTATTTTATAATAATTTATTATGAAAAATAAATTATTAAAAGTTTTTATGTTATCTGCTCTAGGAGCGTCATCAACTGGATTAATTTTGCCAGCAATTACAAGTTGTGGGAAAATAGAAGATGTTCATGTAAGTTCAATATATTTTGATGAAACATCTATTGAATTAGATTTAGATGTAGCTGGTCGTAATACATATCAATTAGATGCACATATCCAACCAAAAGAAGCAGCTGAGAAATTTAAAAATAAAATTCAATGAACTTCAACTCAGGAAAGTGTTGCTACTGTTAAAGATGGATTAGTAACAGCTAAAGCTGAAGGTAGTACAGTTGTTAAAGCA
>CACZNK010000014.1 GCA_902782585.1 uncultured Ureaplasma sp.
ATGTACACATTGCTAAAGATAGTAAAGTTAACTTATTAACATATGGTGAAACATCATATTATTTTGAAGCAGACGAATATGAAAATATTAAAAATCAATGCAAAGAAATATTTAATAATTCTGAACTATGTGCAGTTGTAACATTTGCATTTTTTAAATCTAACTATAAAATTAGTAATGAGTCATGATTAATTAATGGATTTACCAATGAAATAGTTGTTTATCAAAAAAGTCATGGTGTACCATATGAGGGAATTGAAGAAGGTGATGGGAAAGTAAAATATATTGATACGCCATATGGCAGAATTGGTACTGTAATATGTTTAGATTTAGAATTCGATAATTTTATTTCACAAGTCGGCAGAAATCATATTGATATTCTTGTAGCACCAAGTGCAGATTGAATTTCTATGCAACCTAATCATTCAATAACTAATGCATTTAGAGCAATTGAAAATGGAGTAAATTTAATTAAACCAACATATACTGGATATTCAATTGCAACTGATTATTATGGAAATATTTTAACAAATTATTTTAACAGTAATTCTGATTCTACTATTGGTGTTATAGATGTTCCATGTAAATCAAAATTTGTTATTTACCCGTACTTAGCTATAGTTATGGATTATCTATACATAATATCATTATGTGGTTTATTAGTTTTCTATTCAATTAAAGACTATTTCATCAAAACACGATAGCAATAAATATATTATGTGTAAATAAAAGTTCAATACTTTATTGAAGTGATGATAATACTAACTTTTATTATGCAACAAATTTAGCATATTTAAAAAAATTAACTAATTTAATATAATATAAACATTTTCTCATATAATAAGGAATTCATATTATGGCAGATAAGAAAAATGTTAGATTAGAATGTAGTGAATGTAAACATATTAATTATTTAACTAGAAGAAATCCAAAAACAACACCTAATAAATTACAACAAAGAAAATATTGTAAGTTTTGTCGTAAAATAACTATTCATAAAGAAACAAAATCTAAGTAATAATGTGTGAATCTTCTTATAAGATCAAACATAATTGTGTGACTAACACATTAAAATTATTAAAAGCTGATGCAATTTTATTTGTAAGTGATACTAATCGATTTTGAATTACAAATATTAAAACATCAGCAGGATTGTGTTTGGTTATTAATAAACTAACATATTTAATAGTTGATGAACGCTATTACAATTATTGTCAATCAATAAAATTACCAACTAACATTAAATTAATTAAAGATACTAATCCTCTTAATTGTAATGAATTAAATAAACTTGTAAATAAACTAAAAATTAAATCGATTATAGTTGAAAATGAATATTTAAGTTTAAAACAATATCAACAAATAATTAATAAAATTAAAATCAAAAGAATTAATAGCATTAATACTGATTTTTTAAGAATTATTAAAACAAAACATGAAATTGAATTAATGAAAAAATCAGCAGATATTATTGTTAAAGTAATGCAGCAGGTAAGAAATTGATTAAAACCTGGGATTAGTGAAATTCAAACAAGTAAATATATTCAAAAACTTATTTTAAATTCTCAAGCAAGTGGTGTATCATTTTCGCCAATTGTTTGCTTTGGTAAAAATACTGCTAATCCACACCATATTCCAACAACAACAATTTTAAAAAACAATCAATTGGTGTTAATTGATATTGGTTGTATTTATCAAGGATATTGTTCTGATATTACTAGAACTTTTTTTATTGGGAATAAAAAACCAAGTAAAAATATAATTGATATATATAAACTTGTATATAATACCAATCAATTAGGTATTAAATCTATTCATGCTAATATTAAAGGTAATGAAATAGATAAAATATGTAGAGACTATATATCAGGAAATAAAAAATATTGTAAGTATTTCATCCATGCACTTGGTCATGGAATTGGCATCAATATCCATGAATTACCAAATTGTTCTAGTTTATATGATGGATTAATTCCAAAAAATTCTGTAGTTACTATTGAACCAGGAATTTATGTTAAAAATCTTGGTGGAGTCAGAATCGAAGACACTGTTGTTGTTATGTCAAATGGTTGTATTAATTTAACATCTAAAGCACCAAAGGATTTATTTTAATTATGAAAAATTATGATGTTATTGTTGTTGGTGCTGGACATGGTGGTATGGAAGCTGCATTTGCTGCTGCCAATAAAAAATACCATGTTGGTCTATTTACATTAATCAAAGATTCCATTGCACAAGCTCCATGCAATCCATCTATTGGTGGTCCAGCTAAAGGTGTAGTAACAAGAGAAATTGATGCATTAGGTGGTATTCAAGGTATAGCTACAGATCATTGTTTATTACAAATGAAACTATTAAATAGTTCTAAAGGTCCTGGAGTATGAGCATATAGAGCTCAAATTGATAAACAAGTATATCACGAATATTTTGTTGGCCAAATCAAAAAACATAAATATATTGATTTGAATTGTATTGAAGTTAATGAATTAATTGTTGAGAAAGGAATGATTAAAGGAATCAGCACAAAAAAAGGAATATTTAAAGCAAAAATAGTTATTCTAACTACAGGTACATATATGAATTCAATTACTCATATGGGTAAAGTTAAAAAAGAATCAGGTCCTTTAGGATTTCCAAGATCAAATAATTTATCAAATAATTTAAAAAAAATAGGATTTCAATTACTAAGACTTAAAACTGGTACACCACCACGAGTTGATAAAAATACTATTAACTTTAAAAAAATGGAAATTCAAAAAGGAACTAATGCTAAATTACATTTCAACTTCTATGGTAAACAATTTCGTCCATATAGTAAACAAATACCATGTTATCTAACATATACAAATGCTAAAACACATAAAATCATTCTTGATAATCTATTGCTTTCTGCTATGTACTCAGGTCAAATTTCAGGTGTAGGACCAAGATATTGTCCAAGTATAGAAGATAAATTAGTTAGATTCAAAGACAAACCAAGACATCAAATATTTGTTGAACCAGTGTCACTAAATAGTAATCTATATTATTTGCAAGGATTATCAACATCATTACCAAAAGAAGTACAAGAAAAATTTGTTCATACTATTGTTGGTTTAGAAAATTGTAGGATTTTGCAATATGCTTATGCAATTGAATATGATGCTATAGATCCAACACAATTATGACCAACATTAGAATCAAAATTAATTAAAGGATTATATTTTGCAGGTCAAATTAATGGCACTAGTGGCTATGAAGAAGCAGCAGGTCAAGGTATTATTGCTGGTATTAATGCCACTCTTAATATTGAAAATAAACAACAATTGATTCTAAATAGAAATGAAGCATATATTGGTGTCATGATTGATGATCTTGTAACTAAAGGAGTTAAAGATCCATACCGTTTATTAACATCAAGAGCAGAACATAGATTATTTTTAAGAAATGATAATGCTGATGATCGATTATTAAAAATTGGTTATCAAGTAGGATTAAATCCAAAAGCAAGATATAACAAATATTTAAAAATTAGTAATACTATTAAAGATGCTATTTTTTATTTAAAAAATACAACATTAAAAAAAAATAAAAAACTTGCAAACAAATATCGAAGCCATAATTTATATGATTTACTAAAACAACCACAAATTAAAATTGATGATGTTCTAGAAAATAGTAAATATGCAAAATTAGATGATGAAATCAAAATGAAAATTGGAATTCAAGTTAAATATAGTGGTTATATTAAAAATGAAGAGAAGACATTAGCTAAATTTAGCAAACAAATGTTATTAAAAATTGATCATATTAAAGATTACAATAAAATAAAGAATCTTCATCTTGAAGCACGTGAAAAACTTAATAAAATTAAACCATTAACATTACAACAAGCATCAAGAATTCCAGGAATTAGTATTAATGATCTTATGATTATTAAATATTATGTGGAATCGAACAAAAAATAATATGAATAAATTGCAATTTAAAGAATTAATCCAAAAAAATTTCAAAAATATACCAAATGATTTTTTTGATCTAATAGAAAAGTATAAAAATTTTGTTCAAACTAAAAATAAATTATTCAATTTAACTAATTTTGCAAATGATGAAGTTATTTACCAAAAATATTTTTTTGATTCAATTATTGATTACAAACCAATTGATTTTTTAAAAATTAATAACGTTTTAGACATCGGTTCTGGTAGTGGTATCCCAGGAATAATAATTAAATTACTATTTAGACATATAAATCTAACAATTATAGAAGCTACAAATAAAAAAGTTAAATTTCTAAATGAATTAGTTAACTATTTAAATTTACAAAATATAACAATTATTAATAAAAGAGCCGAAAAAATAAATGACAATGAATATGAATCTTTTGATTTAGTCACTTCTCGTGCTGTAGCAGAATTAAGGGTTCTTTTAGAAATTAGTACACCCTATGCCAAGATTTCAGGTTTGATTGTTGAACCAAAATCAAAAAAATATAATCAAGAATTAATTGATGCTAAAAACATAATGGAAGAATTAGATTTATCATTAATTAATGAATATGATTTTAATTCTAATAAAGTTTTACATCATACATTTGTTTTTAAAAAGAATAAAAAGACAAATCATAAATATCCAAGAAATTGGAAACAAATCATTAGTTAAAAAATGAAAAATATCATCATATTAAATCACAATCAAAAATCATATCAATCGCAAAGTTATTTTGCTATTAATTTTGGTTGCTGTTTAGCTAGTAAAAAAAAGAAAGTATTGGTATTTAGCACTATATTATCTCCAAAATATTTTAATGAAATCAAAATTAATACTTCAATTAATAATAAGTTCAAATCAATCATCAACTTTAAACTATATCAATACCAAAAAAACTTAGATGTTTTAATGTTTGGAACTGATACTAATCAAAAATTAAAAATTAATAATATTGATGAAGTTTTAAGATTATTAAAAAAACAATTAAAATTATTAGATGAAAAATATGATTATTTAATCATTGATTTAAAAAATCAATGATTAATTCTTGATGAATATTTTATAAGAAGTGATGAAATGTTTTTAATAAATTTTTTAGAATTTATAAAAAATACTAAATTTAATGTTCTTGACAATATTAATTATTTTAAAACCAAATATAATCTTGATATCACTAAATATCCATTTGTAATCTCTAATTATGATGGTTATAACAAAGAATGTTTATACATCTATAGCACATTAAAAACTCAATATAAAGTTAAAAAACTATTCTATATAAATGAATCATTTGATCAACTTATTAAGTTTATTAG
>CACZNK010000015.1 GCA_902782585.1 uncultured Ureaplasma sp.
ATTAAATCCTTTTTGGTTATTCATGAATTCAATTAATAGTTCTTTACTTGATTTTTGTTTTTTAATGGATGGTTCTGTATCACTTAGGCCTTTTTTGATTTTTTCACTAAAATAATTGAATCTTTAATCAAAAACATATTTATTTTTGCACCCATAATTTTATATTCATTACATTTTTATTTGATATTTTAGTTTTAATGTTATTAAAAAGAATTCCTTAAACTATATAAAATGAAAAATGGCATAAAATATGTAAATTATTTTATAGTAATCAAACTAATTTTATTTTTATTTATGGTGCACATGAAGGGACTCGAACCCTTACTCCATTAAGAATTAGATCCTTAGTCTAACGCGTATACCAATTCCGCCACATGTGCATATAAATAGTATAAGAATTAGTATCAATGTTATTTTAAATAACATAGTCCATTATTATTAAAAAATTATTCTTTTAAATTAAATAATCTAAAACATTAAATAAATATACAAGTTTAAAAATTAAAATTTAAGTTTTTAAGAAAAGAAAAACAAAAAAATAATTCTATTTAGTTATTTTCTTAATAGACTTCTTTCATATTTTCTACTATAAATTATCAATAAATATCTAGTCCTAATCATATAACTACTACTCATCATTAATTAATAATAAACTGTTTATTAATATTATGATCTTACAACTATTTAATTATTTTTTCACATTTGTTGGTTTTTCATCTTCTTCACTAGCTGACTCATCACTACCAAAAACACCCTTTTTAAATATAGCAATATCTCTTACTTTGTCTTCATTCTCTGTATTTATAAGTTTTACACCACTAGCATTTCTACCAGTTTCACGGATTTGGTTAACTAATATACGGATAATTTTATTCTTTGTAGTAATAATTAAAACTTCATCATCCATACCAACAGCTTTTGTAGCTACTAAATTACCTGTTTTAGGTGTTACTTTTAAAGATCTAACACCTTTAGCATTTCTATTTGTTAATCGGTATTCAGTTATTGGTGTTAATTTACCAACACCTTTAGCACCTATTGATAAGATAAATTCACCTTGTTTATTTGTTGATACACCAATAACATGAGAGTTTTTATCTAATCGCATACCTTTTACTCCAGCAGCAGTTCTTCCCATTGCTCTTACTTTAGTATGATCGAATCTAATTGCTTGACCATTGCTTGCACCAATGATAATTTCATCAGTATCAATAACTTGTAATACATCAAACAAATAATCATTTTCTTTTAAAGTAATGCAACGTTTACCATTCCGCATAATATGAACAAATTCAGAAATACTTGTCTTTTTAACAATACCATTCTTTGTGACAAAGAATAAATATGTGTTTTCATCATAATTGTTTAATGGTAATAATGTAATAACATTTTCACCCTTTTCAATTCCAGGCATAAAGCTAATAGCTGGTAAACCTTTACTTGTTCGACTTCCTTGTGGGAATTGATGGCCACGCATACGATACACTTTACCTTTATTTGTAAAGATTAATATATCAGTATGGGTATTTGCTACTATAATTCGACTTACATCATCATCTTCATAAGTTGTAGCACCTATTACTCCTACTCCTCCACGATGTTGAACACGATATGTATCAATAGGTAGACGTTTTAAATATCCTCTTGAAGACATTGTTAATAAAATATCAACTTTTTTAATCAAATCCTCATCAGAAATATCAATATTAGATTCCATGTTGATTTCAGTTCGTCTCTTGTCACCAAACTTTTTATTTAGTGTTTCTAAACGTTCAATAATATTTTGAATTTGACGAGATTTATTTTTTAATAGATCTTCAAAATCTTTAATTTCAATTGCTAAATCTTTTAATTCAGTTTCAATCTTTTCTCGTTCTAATCCACTTAAAGTTCTTAAACGCATATCAAGAATAGCTTTTGTTTGTTTATCATCTAATTTAAATTTTGATTTTAATTGACTACTTGCTGATTCATCACTCTTAGAGTTACGAATAATTTTAACAACTTCATCAATATTGCTCATTGCAATATGTAAACCATTTAAAATGTGTTGACGTTCTTTGTCAGCATTTAAATCAAAATTTACTCGACGATTTAAAACATGTAATTGGTGATCAATATAAATTTGCAAACCATCTTTAATGTTAATTAATTTAGGTTCACCATTAACTAAGGCTAACATATTAGCTGCAAATGAAGTTTGTAATTGGGTTTTCTTATATAGTTGATTCATTAATACTTCAGGAGAAACATCACGTTTTGTTTCAATAACAATTCTTATTCCTTCCCTTGAAGATTCATCTCTTAAATCTGAAATGCCACTAATACCATTTTCTTCACTATCTTTATTAGCTGCTAATTCAGCAATTCTTTGAATTAATGTTGTCTTATTTACTTGATAAGGAATTTCAGTGAAGATAATTGTTGATTTACCAGTAGATTCATTGGTAGTATATGTTCCTTTAGCTCTAATGATTACACTACCCCTTCCAGTTCTAAAGTAATCATCAATACCTTTGGCACCAATAATTTGTGCTCCAGTAGGGAAATCTGGACCATGTAATACTTCTTTAATTTGATCAATACTTACTTCAGGGTTATTAGCAACTAATTTAATTGCTTCAACTAATTCACTTAAGTTATGAGGAGGGATATTAGTTGCCATACCAACAGCAATACCATTTGTTCCATTAGCTAATAAATTAGGGAATAATGATGGTAAAACAACCGGTTCAGATTCACTACCATCGTAGTTATCTATAAAATCAACAGTATTCTTATTAATATCTTCAAGCATGGTGTCAGCAATTTTTGACATCCTAGCTTCTGTATAACGCATAGCAGCTGCACCATCACCGTCAATAGAGCCAAAGTTGCCATGTCCATCCATTAACATATAACGCATTGAAAAATCTTGTGCCATACGCACCATTGTTTCATATACAGCAGTATCACCATGTGGATGGTATTTACCAATTACTTCACCAACTAGACGTGCAGATTTCTTGTGTGGACGTGATGAAGTCATTCCTAATCCATATGCAGCATATAAAACTCTTCGGTGAACTGGTTTAAAACCATCACGTGCATCTGGGAGTGCACGAGCAACAATAACTGACATTGAATACTCAAGGAATGAACTTTTAAGTTCATTAATAATTGGTCTTTCAATAATCTTAGTTTTTGCTAATTGCTCTTTTATTAAATTTTCATCTTTATTATTTGTCATAGTAATTTATTCTCTCTTATTTAATATTTTCTATGTTATCTTGAA
>CACZNK010000016.1 GCA_902782585.1 uncultured Ureaplasma sp.
AATAATTGTTTAGCAATTTCAAGTCTTGGTTGTAGCATTGATAAAAGAGCATCACGATCAATTTTATTTTCATAATTAGTTTCAGCAAATTTTTTTTCATTATCCATTCCATATGGTGGATCAATGTAAATTACATCAATTTTGTTTTTATATCCAGCAGCTATTAAATTATTAAGTGCATCATAATTATCACCAATAATTAATTTATTTGTGCATCCATTATTAATTTTTTCTACTTTTTTTAAATATCTTGCAGATTCTCTAAAGTTTTCAATTTGTTTATTAAAATAATAACCTGTTTGATAATTTTGACTTCCCCATTGGTAAACTATATCTATTTGATCTTTAGTTTTGCAATTTTTAATGATTTCAGAAATTGCATTATAATTATTTGCAATGATGATACCATCATCAAGTCTATTTTTTAAATCTTTAAGTTTTTCATTTATATATGCTTGAAGATTGCTACTCCTCTCTCTCTCTAGTTTGGGTATTATTTGATTTATTTTTCATGATTATTGATTATATTAATAAATAAGAAAAATTATATATATTATTAATATATATGAATGACAAGTTCCGCGAGTTTTTTGAGCGTTCAAAAATTTTAAAAAGTGAAGAATTTGATCAAATAGTTGATTGTGTTTCTTTTAAATTTAATAAGAATATAAATACTAATAATTCAAGAATCATTATTACTTTAAACAAAATCTTACCAGTAAATATCTACAAAAAAATTCAAGATGGAATTTTAAATTATTGTCGTAATTCATTTGAAATTGAATTAAAAGGTGAAATTGATTCATTTACTAAAGAAGATATTAAAGATTATTTCACATATTTTGTAAGTAAATTATCATTAAAAGAGGTATTAATTGAAAATTTACTAAACATTATTGATATTAAAATTGAGAATAACAATGTTACTATTTCATATTTTCATGATTTTGAAGAAAATATATTACGTAATTTTAAATCACTAATTCTAAAAGAATTTCAACAAGCAGGATTTAAAATTAATAATTTAGAATTTGTTTTTAGTAAAGATAAACAAAATTTAGAATTATTAAAATCCCAAAAGCTAAATGAAATTAATCAATCATTAAGAAGCATTAAATTAATTAATGAAAATGAAGCTAGAGTTCTAAGAGATAACAAAATTAATAATAAAAATTTTATTAGTATTGATGAAATTGATGAGAATATTAAATATGGCACATTACAATGTCAAATTTTTAAAATTGATAAGAAAAAAACAAGAAATGGTTTTTTCATTTATGTTTTTTGAGTAACAGATTATAAAAATGCGATTAAGATTAAATGCTTTTCAACAGATATTAATTCAATGATGAACAATTCAAAAAGTAATTTACCTTCATTTTATCTTGATAAATTTCAACCTAAGGATTGAATTAATGTCGAATGTACATTTAATATTGACAAATATAATGCAAATGAATTAACTGGTTCTGTTAGAAAAATAGTTAAAATCAAAACACCAAAACAATATGTTAGAGAAGATAATGCTAAAGATAAGAGGATTGAATTGTTAGCACATACAAAAATGTCTGCCTTTGATGGTATTGCATCATCTCAAGAATTAATTGAACGTAGTAAAAATTATGGATGAAATGCAATAAGTATTATTGATCGATATAATGTTCAATCTTTTCCAGATGCTTATAATATTGGAAAAAAACTTGGTCAAAAAATTCTTTATGGTGTAGAGTTAAATGTATTAAATGATACACCAATTTATGTATTAAATCCAAGAGATGAGGATTTAACCAAATCAGAAATGGTTGTTTTCGATATTGAAACATCAGGTTTAAACAATGAATTCAATGATTTAATTGAATTTGGTGCTGTAAAAATTAAAAATTTAAAAATTATTGATCGAATTGATTTTTTTATTAAACCAACTAAACCAATTTCATCATATATTTCATTAAAAACACATATTACAAATGAAATGTTAGAGCAGCAAGGTGTTGATTTAATTGAAGGTTTAAAAAGAATCAAAGAATGAATTGGTGATTCAACATTAATTGCTCATAATGGTATTAATTTTGATTATCGTTTCTTAAATAAGAAACTTCAACAAAATAAATTACCACTAATCAATAACCCAATTATTGATACTATGCAATTATCAAGATATATTAATGAAAAAGCAAGTAGACATAATCTTGGAGCAGTTTCTCATTTATATCATTTAGAATATAATGATAGTATTGCCCATAGAGCAGATTTTGATGCTGAAGTATTAACCAACATTTGGACATATATGGTTAGACATTTACAAACTCATAAGATTACCAATCTTAATCAATTGAATACATTAACTAATGATAATTATTGGAATTGTCAATTTGCAGATAATTTTTTAGATGTTTATTGTAAAAATAACCAAGCATTTAAAAAGTTATATAAACTAATTTCAGAATCAAATACTAAGCATTTATATTCAAATCCAAGAACGTTTTATGGTGAGTTAAATGCAATTAGAGATGATTTTATTATTGCTAATTCTCCAACTGAGAGTACATTATTTGATACTGCAATTAATGGTACAGATCAAGAATTGATAAATGTAATTAATTATTTAGATTTTGTATTTATACCTTCACCAAATAATTTATTGCATAGAATTAATAATAATGACTTGTCACTAGAAGAAGTTCAATTAATAATTAAAAAAATTATTGATTTTGCAAATAAATTAAATAAAAAAGTTGTTGCTGTTAGTGATGCATATTATCTTGATGAACATGACCAAATTGGTAGAAGAGTTTATATTAACTCAAAATTATTAGGTGGAAATTCTCACCGTTTATATCGTCATGGAGGAGATAATAGCGTTATTCCAGACACACATTTAAGAACAACTGATGAAATGTTGGATGAATTTAGTTTTTTAAAAAATAAAAAATTGATAAATCAAATTGTTATTGATAATACTATTAAATTTGCAAA
>CACZNK010000017.1 GCA_902782585.1 uncultured Ureaplasma sp.
TAAAATGCGTCTTCACAAAATTCAGATTTTACAAGGTGATACTGTAACAGTTGAGTTGAGTCCTTATGACTTAACATGTGGAAGAATCATATATCGTAATAAGTAGCATTTATTGTTAGATGAATGAATATGAAAGTAAGATCATCAGTAAAACCAATTTGCAAAGATTGTAAAGTTATTAAAAGGAATGGTGTGGTTATGGTTATTTGTAAAAATCCAAAGCACAAACAACGTCAAGGATAATTACAAATTATGGCTCGTATACTTGGTGTAGATATTCCGAATGGAAAAAAAATTAAAGTTTCATTAACCTATATTTATGGTATTGGTGATTCTCGTGCTCTTGAAATATGTTCTAAAGCAAAAGTAGATCCTGAAAAGAGAACAAGTGAACTAGATCAAAATGAATTAGCGTCTATTCGTGAAGTTGGTATTAAATATACCCTTGAAGGTGATTTACGTCGTGATGTTGCAATGAATATTAAAAGACTTCAAGAAATCAATTGCTATAAAGGTATTCGTCATCGTAAGAATTTACCAGTACGTGGTCAAAGAACAAAGAGTAATGCTCGTACACGTAAAGGTCCACGTAAAACAATTGCTAATAAGAAAGTTGAAGCTAAATAATAGGAAAGGAAGTTTATGGCAGAGCAAAAAACAAAAACAGAAGCTAAGACTACAAAGCCTAAAGCTAGAAGAAAACGTAAACTTGCTGACATTAATGGTGCTGCGCATATTCATTCAACCATTAATAACACAATTGTATCAATCACTGATTTAAAAGGTAATGTAATAACTTGATCATCAGCTGGTGCAATTGGGTACAAGGGTGCAAAAAAATCAACACCATATGCTGCTGGGTTAGCAGCAACCCAAGCAGCAAAAGCAGCAATGTTATTAGGACTTAAAACAGTTAAAGTTTATGTGAATGGCACTGGTCAAGGAAAAGAAACAGCAATCCGTTCACTGGATGCTGCAGGGTTACAGATTACAGAATTAAATGATGTAACACCATTACCACATAATGGTTGTCATCCACCTAAAAAACCACGTTAAAATATTATAGGAGAAATTAAATATGAAAAAATTCTTAAAATACAACATTGTTCCAAAAATAGATGAGAAAAACCCTCAACAAGCTAAATTCACTATTTCACCATTAGAAAAAGGAATGGGGAATACATTAGGTAATGCTTTACGTAGAACATTATTGTTTGATATTCCAGGAGCATCAATTTTCGCCATTAAAATAAATAATGCAACTCATGAGTTTCAAGCATTAAATGGTATTAAAGAAGATGTTACCCAAATTATTTTAAACCTAAAAGGTTTAGTTATTAAAATTGATGAAGAAGCATTTAATGATGAAGATTTAGAATCAACTCGTATTGAACAATGACCAGTTATGACTATTAGTGCATCTGGTAAAAAAGTTGTTAGTGCTAGTGATATTGAAGTTCCTCCTGGATTTGAAATCATTAATAAAGATTTATACATTTGTGAATTAACAACTACAAGTTCTAAATTAGATTTAAAGATTTATGCAACAAGAGGTTATGGATTTACGACATTCAATGTAAACCATGAAAAAGTTAATGCATTATCTATTATTGCAACTGACTCAAACTTTTCTCCTATTGTTTCTACAAGATATACAGTCAATGAAACTAAAATTTCAAAACATGAAATTGGTGATGAATTAACAATTGAAGTAAGCACTAATGGTGCTATTTCACCATCAGAATCTATGGCATATGCTGCTAAAGTATTATCTGAACATTTACAACCAATTATTAACATTAATGAAAAGATTAATGAAATGAAATTGATGGCTGAAGAAAAACAAAATAAAGAGGCTAGAACATCTTCAACATCAATTGAAGATATGAACTTATCAGTTCGATCATTTAATTGCTTAAAACGTGCTGGAATTCAAACAGTGCAACAATTAATTGATAAGTCACATTCTGAAGTTGAAAAGATTAAGAATTTAGGAAGAAAATCACTTCGCGAAATTCAAAAGAAACTTCTTGAACTAGGTTTGACATTTAAAGAAGAAACAAGTGAACCAACTGATGAAAATTTCTCTGAAGAGAATTAATTAAAGGGTTAAGGTATTTATGTCATTTGTTAATAAAAAAGGCAAAACTTCTAGTTGAAGAAAGATGGTTATTAGACAACAAGTTAGTGATGTTATAGCTTATGGTCAAATTACAACAACTTTGACAAAAGCTAAAGAAACACAAAAGCATGTTGATAATATCATTTCTCTTGCTAAGAAGAATAATTTAGCAAGTGATCGTAAAATGCGTAGTATTTTTTTGAAAACATCTAAGATGAATGTTAATCAACTTGTAAAACGTGCACACACTATTGCTAAGAAATATGAAAATCGTAAGGGTGGATATACAAGAGTTGTTCGTTTAGATGAACGTAATGGTGATAGTACAGTAATTGCTATTCTACAACTTGTTTAATTATTATGAATCAATCTAAAAGATTTAATAAAGATTTATCTAAATGAAAAATAAATACATTGTTTTTTTGGTTAGTATAACTTCTGCATTTGTATTTCTTACAATGGGGAATTGGGTTTGGTTCTATGGTTATGTAGTTGGCAAAGCATTACAAACTAAAGGTTATGTATTTGAACCATGACTATTTGAAAGAAAACTTCCTATAGTTTCACAATTCTTTTTTATTTATATTTTTGCTTTCCCATTTTGAATATTTAGTTTTACGAGTATTTATTACTTTAAAGGTCCAAAAGCATGTTATAAAACATTAGGTATTTCAGCTATGGTATTTTTTATAACAGCAATTATATATACAGTATCTCCAACATATGTTGGTAATCTAGTTGTTTATGGTCATAAGCAAATTGCAGATAAAAACGGGTTTATATATAACAAAATAAGAATAATGTGAGATACTGGAATATATCTAAGTGCTTGTCCCTCTCAACACTCTTCATGTTCTGTATTAATTGCTTTTGCTTTTTTATTTAATGAAAATCAAAGACATACTAATAAAAATAAAGTATGATCAAGGCGTCTAGTTAGTTCATTAGTTTCGGTTTATTCATTTTTAGTTTGTTTATCTACATTTTTATTAAAACAGCATTTCTTTATTGATTGACTTGTATCATTAAGTTTGTGTTCATTTTGTTGAATTTTATGTACACAATATCCAAAAGCAAATATTTTTAATAAAATTTATGCATGATTATTTTCAAATTTCTTTGCATTTTGTGGATTAAATGAAAAAGGTGTAGAATCAATAGTTAAACCTATTGCAAGAAACAAAACATTTGAAAACATCAGCGAATATTCAAAAAAACAAAGAATTTGGATTAATATCAAGTATAACATGCTTGTATATTTAGTTTGAGCTATTTTGATAACAACTTGAATACTAACAATAACATTTGGTAGAGGAATTAAACCGGATTTATCATCAACATAAATTATATAAACATTTAAGTATTTTCATATTCATTGATCAAATTTGAAGACTATCTACAATAAAATAATTTATTTTTTTAAAAAAGAATTACTTAAAGAATCGCATAAATCAAACAATATAATTAATATAATTAATAAAATCATGAGTAGAAAAGATCAAATAACAGGCAGAAAACAAATGAGTGGTAATTCAAGATCATTTGCTATGAATCACTCAAGAAGAACATGAAGATTAAATTTACAATCAGCAAGAATTAAAACTGGTAAGAATTCTTCAAAACGTGTTTTAGTTTCAACTAAAACTATGAAAACTCTAAAGAAACAAAATAAATTGGCTTAATTGGATTATGAAAAAGATTGAAATTAATGATGAACTATATAAGAAATTAGAAGAAACTTATGCTAATTTTAGAAAAAATCAAGATAAAATACCACCTATCATTTATAAGAAATATGGTGACACTTTTGATACTTTTGTAGAAAAGATATTATCTGATTTTATTGAGAATATGAAAAAATCAGCAGAATTTACTAAATCATTTGGTGATATATTTAGTGGTCTTGATTTATCTAAACTGAAGGATGAGTTATCAACTTTTTCATCACTCTTTTCAGGATTAAAACCTAATGAAGAAAACAAAGATAAAGATGAAAAAAGTAATGATCCAGAAAAGACTAAAAATTAAAAGATTACTTTTAATAAAAAATAAGCGAAATATTTATATTGGTTTTGATGTGACATAACATCTGTTGGTTGAGCAGTTGTTGATGATTAAGGCAAATTATTAAAATATAGAAATAGATATTGATACTGTGTTGATTATTTGAAGATGCAATATTACTCGAAAATCAGTTTTGCACATAACTCTATTATGGAGCAGATGATGGGAATCGAACCCACATAGTTGCCTTGGGAAGACAACATTCTACCACTAAATTACATCTGCATAATATATGATTATTTTAACAAAAGCATTAAAATTTAGTACAAATATTACATATGAAAATTTTAACCCAAATTAAAAATAGACAAGAATTTAGAAAATGATTAATTAATAATCATAATACTGCAAAAGAATGTTGAATCCTAATTAAACGTGGTAAACCAATAGATTCTAAAACTTTTTATTATATTGATGCTGTTGAAGAAGCTTTATGTTTTGGATGAATTGATAGTATCCATAAAGCTTATAAGTCTAAAATAGCAGCAAGATTTTCTCCAAGGAAAAAAAATAGTCCTTGGACTGAATTAAATAAGGAAAGAATTTGTAGATTAGAAAAACTTGGATTAATGACAAAATATGGAAGAAAAGTACTTCCAAAATCAAAATCATACCATATTGATAAAGATTTAGAATATGCTTTAAAAAAAGCAAGAGTTTATTCTAAATTTAAAAGATTCCCCATCCTATACCAAAGAATCAGAAGTTATAATGTATCTTTTTACAAGAATAAAGATAAGAATGCATACAATAAAGCACTAAATCATTTGATCAATGAGACTAAGAAAGGGAAAATGTTTGGCGAATGAAATGATTATGGAAGATTATTAGATTATTAATGTTTAGGTTATTTAATTTAATCATTCTTTTAAATTATTAACTTTTATTACTCTATCAAGTCTATTTTCAAGATTATCTAATTTAACTTCTATCTTATCAAGTCTTTTATTAAGATAATTGTTAAATTCTTTGTATCAAGTTTCAAACCACCCTGGTACTTTAGACTTTCTTCCACCACCAAGTTTTATTTTAGGTCTAATTATTTGTGCACAACATCTTTACCAATAAGTTTTATTTTTGTATTTATATTAATACTCATTATTTAGATTTTAACAATATTTTGGCTTTTTATTTAATCTCATATTATCATAAAACTCTTTTACTTACATAGAATGAAAAAATTTTATAAATTTTAAATTTATTTATTTTTTAATTTATTAGCTCTAATTAAATTATCAATTCTATTGTTTAAATTTATTACATCACTTCTCAAATTTGAGATTTATTTTTCAATTCACTCATTTAATTTTATTTGTTCATCAAACCTTTTATTAATATTATCACTAAATTCTTTAAATCATACTGGTGCTTTTGATCTTGATTTTTTATTGTCATCATTATCTCCACTTTTAGACTCAATTCTATTTATTTTATTTCATCATTGATTAAGTTTTTATTCTTTTTAGTATCTTGGATTTTTATATTTGATATTCATATATGTATATTATATTTTACCCTATAAGTTAAGTTATATGATAAACCTAATTTTTTTGTAATATAAAGCAAGTTTTATATATTATATTTATATAATATATAAAATTTTTACTTTTACATAGGTTATTTATGGAGGAATATGGCTGAGAAAGAATTAAAAAATCCTAAGAATGATGAAGAATTAATAAATAGTAATCCAGACCTAGTTCTTGAAGAAGAACAACATATGATGGAAATGGCTCAAACATATAATGCTTCAAGCATTCATGTGTTAAAAGGATTAGAAGCTGTAAGAAAACGTCCAGGTATGTATATTGGATCAACAGGTATAAATGGTTTACACCATATGATTTGGGAAATTATCGATAACTCTGTTGATGAAATTGCTTCAGGTTATGGACATGAAATTAAAGTTACTTTAACAAAATCTGGATCAGTTATTGTTGAAGATGATGGTCGTGGTATTCCTATTGATATGCACCCAGAAGAAGGTAAACCAACTGTTGAGGTTGTTTTAACTATTTTGCATGCTGGTGGTAAGTTTGATAATAATGCATATAAAACTTCTGGTGGATTACATGGAGTAGGTGCTAGTGTTACAAATGCATTGAGTAAATGAATGAAAGTTTGAATTGTTCGAGATCATCAACAATATTACATTGAATTTAAAGATGGAGGTAAATTAGCAGTTCCATTAAAACAATTAAATAAGGTTGATAAACTCCAAGGTACAACCATTGAATTTTATCCAGACTTTACAGTTATGGAGCAAGCTCCATTTGAACATGATCGTATAGTTACACGTTTAAAGAAATTAGCATATTTAAATAAAACTGCTCATTTCACTTTTATTGATCAGCAAACAAATACAAATGATATTTTCTATTTCCCAGATGGAATTATTTCATATATTCAAGATATCAATAAAGATAAAAATAAATTATTTGAAGATATTATTTATGGTTCAAAAGCTGTAAATGCTAAAAGTGCTAATAGATATGACCCAAATAACCCTGATAAACCATTAATATTTAATATTAAAGTAGAAGTTGCTTTCCAATATAACCAATCATATTCGAGTTCTTTATATACTTTCTGTAACAATATTGATACTGCTGAAGGTGGCACCCATGAAGAAGGATTTAGAGCTGCACTTATTAAAGTATTAAATAACTATGCCTTAAGAAATAAATTTTTAAAAGAACAAGATGAGAAATATACAAAGGACGACGTAACAGAAGGTTTAGCAGCTATTATATCAGTTAAACACCCTGATCCTCAATATGATGGTCAAACAAAACAAAAATTAGGTAATACTGAAGTTAGAGCTGTAGTGAATTCAGTAGTTTCTGATGTTTTTGAAAAATTCTTAAATGAAAACCCAAGTGAAGCAGCTTTAATTATTAATAAAATTAATTTAGCTAAAGAATCACGTATTCGTTCTCAAGCAGCTAAAGAAGCAGTAAGAAGAAAATCACCATTTGATTCAAACTCATTACCTGGTAAACTAGCAGACTGCTCAACTAAAGACCATACAATTAGTGAACTATATATTGTCGAGGGTGACTCAGCTGGCGGTAGTGCTAAATTAGGTAGAGATCGATATTACCAAGCAATTTTACCATTAAGAGGTAAAATCTTAAATGTTGAAAAAGCTAAAACTGATCGTATTTTTGAATCGGAAGAAATTAATGCTATGATTACAGCAATTGGTGCTGGTGCTGTACCAGAATTTGATATCACAAAAATTCGTTATGATAAAGTCATCATTATGACTGATGCTGATGTTGATGGTGCACACATCCGAATTTTATTATTAACATTCTTCTTCAGATATATGAAACCATTGATTGAACAAGGACATGTATATGCAGCTATTCCACCATTATACAAGTTTGTAAATGATAAAAAAGTTTCATATGCTTACAGTGATGAAGAATTAGAAGTATTAAAAACAAATGCTAAATCTGGTAAGATTGATATTCAAAGATATAAAGGTCTTGGTGAAATGAACCCAGAACAATTATGAGAAACAACAATGGACCCAACTGTAAGAAAACTCCACTGCTTTTCAATTGAAGATGCTATTGAAGCAGACAAACAATTCTCATTCTTAATGGGTGATGATGTATTACCTAGAAAAGAATTTATTTCTAAGAATGCTAAGTTTGTTAAAAATTTAGATATTTAGATTAGAGGAGTATAAAATATGATTTGTAAAAATTGAGGTAATGATGTAAAACCAATAATGTCAACAGGACAGATTATACTCGGTGTGATTTTGATTATTATTGGTTTTATAATTTTTGGGGTTCTTTATATGGAATTTTGCAATAAAACAACTTGTCCAGTATGCAATAATAATGTGTATATAAAAAATACATCATTATCAAATTCACAAAATGATGCAAAAAATAAATATCAAGAAAGCGATATTCTATTTGCTGTTCAAGATA
>CACZNK010000018.1 GCA_902782585.1 uncultured Ureaplasma sp.
AATAAAGCATTTAAATAAGCAACCAAAACAATAACAATAGTTTTACCTTCACCAGTATACATTTCACAAAAATCACCATGGTTAGCAACAATCGCTCCTATAATTTGAACTTTATAAGCAAAAATATGATGGACTCTATATATAGCTTCTCTTGCTGTGGCCATTGCTTCAGGTAAAATATCATCAAGACTTTGACCTCTTTTTAATCGATCAATAAAACTATCAGTCATTTTTGATAATTCAACATTTGATTTTTTTCTAAATTCATCTTTTAATGAATCAACATAGTTGGCTAATTTTTTAGCTTTTTTTAATATCTTTCTACTTGGTGAAAATATGTTTCATTGACTTAGACGCATAGTGTATATATTTTATATAATATAAAATTATATAAAAATAATCATGGAAGATAGCATTATAACTATCAATAAAAGACTTAAAATTACGTATTTAAAATCAAAAAATATTGCCAATGAAACGCAAGTAATAATCCATCTAAATGGTATTAATTTTAACAATTCTTTAAATAGATTTTGAAAAATACAAGTAGAAGAATTTCCACCTTTTTTATTTTTAAATTTACCAGGTAATGATCCAAATTTAAAACCATACAGAACTAATTGAAAATATTTAAAAATTATCAAAGGATTCATTGATGCTTTCAAAAATGAATTTCCAAAAATAGAGAAATTTTATATAACTGGTGAGTCATGAGGTGCTAATTTAGCACTTTTATATGCTAAAAAATTTTCAAATTCAATTGCGGGAGTTGTATGTTGAAACGCACCAAGTAAAATAAATACTAAACTTTCACAAAAATCAAAACTTGATAATCTTAATATTGGAATACAACATATATTATGTTTTTTACTAAACATAAATTTTAGATGTTTTACTGGTGATATGAACCAAATTACTAATAATGAGATATTACTAAGAATTTATCACCAGCAATGTAAGTTGAAACTAGGGTTTACAAGACTAGATCTAGCAGTGTGATATGCAATGAAACCATCGTTCAGATATTTAAAAAAGCATTTTAAATCAAATATGAATTTACCAATTGTATATATTCAAACTAAAGAAGATTGTTATTACAAACTAAATATTAAAAAATTGAATAAGATTATTCAATATTCAAATAACACAAATAAGATCATCATTCAGGAACAAGGTATGCATTTACTTTCATTAGATGTAAATGATAATGATAAAATTATTTGAAAGGAAATAAAATTAATGGTGAGAGGTAATTAATTATGGAAATGCATTTTATATTAAACCCAATTGCAAATAACGGAAAATCAGCTAATAATTTTTTAGAAATTGAGAAATTTTTAAAAGAATCAAATGTTAAATGTTTTGTTTATCATACAAAGTATATGCATCATGCTACACAAATAGCTAGAGAAATATCATCGCAAAATAAGCAAGTACATATTATATCTGCAGGTGGTGACGGTACACTTAGTGATGTTTTAAATGGTATTGTTGATTTCAAAAATACATATTTAAGTGTTCTTCCCCTTGGAAGCGGTAATGATTTTGCAATGAATTTTAAAGAAATAAGTCATACAAATCAAATTAAAAACTTAAAAAGACTTATTGAGCAAAAATCTACTCATATTGATTTTTTAGTTGTTAATGATAAATATAGATGTATGAATGCATTGGGTGCTGGAATGGTTCCAAACGTAATTAAAAAATATATGACTTACAAGCATTTTAGTCAAAAGACTAAATATCGATTAGCAGTAATTTCTAAAAGTTTATTTTTTACAGTTCATAATATTAGTTATTCAATTGATGAAGGCAAAACATGAAATAATGTTAAAACAATAACATTCTCTGTTGGTAATGGTGAGACTGTTGGCGGTGGTATTAAATTAATACCTAATGCATCTGTAAATGACGGATATATAACAGTGTCAATGGTTAAAAAAATTAACCGTTTATTAACTCTCCATAATTTAAGTAAAATTATGAAAGGTAAAACAGCAACATTAAAAGCTCATCAAACTTTTAACTGTAAACATTTATTAGTAAAAATTGATAGAAAACTTTTTGATATTGATGGTGAGTTATTTGAGAACACTGATCAATTATCAATTAAAATAATTCATAATGAATTAAATTTCATAATTTAAAAAGATTAATATGTCACGAATGGATAAATATGCAGATTATCGTAAAAAAATCCTTAATGAAGGTAATTTTTTAGCTCATATTGATATGCAATCAAGTATTATCAAGTCATATCGTGACAAAATTATGGATTTAAATCCAAACATTTTAATTAATGAAGCAAATGATATGAAGGGTTTTTTACCTATAACCCCATTAGTTTTAGTGAATCAGATGGATCCAACTATATTTCAAAATTTGAAAAATTTAACTAATTTAATTGACACTAAAAAACAAAAGCAAATCATTAATGATATTTCTGATTTTATTTTTTCTTATGAACACAATTCAATTATTAGTGATGATAATAAATCAATTTCTCACAATTGATTAATTCAAGACAAAAATTATTCAAAACTTGTACAAATTAATAATGAATTAAAAAAAGCGCAAAAAGAATTGATTGATTTTGAAAAAATCAGTGTTCAAAAGCTTGGTAAATTAATGGAAACAATTAAAAATTCTGAGAAATCAGATTTAGATGTTAATAAATTTAAAGTTTCAACTAATGTTATTGATAAATCTATTTCATATAAAAAAGTTTATCTAGTATCAATTTGAATACTTCTATCATTAGTAGTTTTAATTGTTGCTTTAATTATTGTTGAGGTATTTTTATATGTCTAATACTAAAACATATCAAATTGCTATTGATGGTCCTTGTGGTGTTGGTAAATCAACTATTGCTAATTTTGTTGCCAATGAATTAGGGTTTGTTTATGTTAATACTGGTTCAATGTATCGATGTTATGCTTTAGCATTAAAACAAAATAATATTGATATCAACAATATTGATTTAGTTATGCAAACATTAAATCAAAATAAAGTTGAACTTAAAGGCAAAGAAGTATTTTTAAATAGTAATAATGTTACTGAAAAATTAAATAATCCTGAAATTGCTGCTCTTGCAAGTAAGATTGCCACTATTAAAGAAGTTAGGAAAAAATGTGTGGCTGATCAACAAAAAAATGCAGCTAATATCAATTGTGTTATGGAAGGAAGAGATACTACAAGTGTTATTCTTCCTAATGCAACATTAAAAGTATATTTAGATGCTGACATAAAATTAAGGGCAAAAAGAAGATGAAAACAATATAAACAAACTGAACCATATGAAGTTGTTTTAGAAAAAATTAAAAATCGTGATTATCAAGACATGAATCGTAAGTTTTCACCTCTAATTAAAGTAAAAGATGCTTTTGAGATTAATGATACTGGTTTTACAATTGAAGAAATTGGGAATTTAATTATTAAAGAGTTTAAAGGAAGAATTAATGAGTAAAGTTGTAATTGTTGGTAAACCAAATGTTGGCAAATCAACATTATTTAATAGATTAATTAGACAAAAAAAATCAATCGTTGAAAATCAACCTGGTGTAACAAGAGATCGTATTTATGGTAATGTTGATTGGTTAGGTAAAAAGTTTAGTTTAATTGATACAGGAGGATTAACTATTAAACATTCTCCATTTCAAAAAAATATTGAAATACAAGTAGGCTATGCTATTGATGAAGCAGATTTAATTCTTTTTATGGTTTCTAATAAAGAAAGAATCAATGCCGATGATTACTTTATTAGTAAATTATTAAAAAAGCAAAAGAATAAAAAAGTTTTGCTAGTTGTTAATAAATCTGAAAATAATGACAAAACTAATGAAAAAAGTTATTATTCATTTGGATATGGTAAACCATTTTATATTTCAGCAGAACATAGTATTGGTGTTGGTGATCTATTAGATGAAATTATTAAAATAATTAAATTAGTTAAACAAAAAAATCAAAATAATAATCTAACATTTTGTATTATTGGTAAACCAAATGTTGGTAAATCAACATTAACAAATTCAATATTAAATGAAGATAGAGTATTAGTTTCTCCTATTCCTAATACCACACGAGATAGTATTAATATTGATTTTAAATATAACAATAAGTTATATACTATTATTGATACTGCAGGAATTAGAAGAAAAGGAAAGATTATTGAAAAAGTTGAAAAATATGCAGTATTGCGAACTCAAACTGCTGTTGCTGAAAGTAAAATTATTCTTCTAATGCTTGATGGTAGTCAAGAATTTTCTGAGCAAGATGAAATTATTGGTGGTATTGCTTTTAAAGCAAATATCCCAACAATTATTGTTGTTAATAAATGGGATTTGGTTAAAAAAGATCAACACACACAAATTGAATTTATTAAAAAAATTCATTCTAAATTTAAATTTCTATCTTGAGCACCAATTGTTTTTATAAGTGCTAAAAAAAATAAGAAAATTCAAAATATTTTTAAACTAATTAATGATATTCAAAAACAATTAGACATTAAAGTTAATACTTCAATGTTAAATGAAGTTGTTTTAAAAGCTGCTTCACATAATCCTCCATCATTATTTAAAGGTGGAAGATTGACTATTCATTATGCAACCCAAGTGAAAGGACAAATACCTACATTTGTAATATTTACAAATGATCCCAAATATTTACACTTCTCATATGCAAGATTCATTGAAAATTTAATTAGAGAATCTTTTGAAATTAACTTAGTTCCTATTACAATATATTATAAAGATAAGAATTCTAGAATTAGAGGTATAAAAGATGAATAATACTATAGGTCGAATTGCTATTTTAGGTACAGGAGCATGAGGCACAGCATTAGCTTCTGTATTATTAAATGTTGGTAATTCAGTTGCTATGTGAGGTATTAGTAAAGAACAGTTATCTGATTTAAAAAAACAAATGAATACTACTTTTTTTGGTAATAAAAAATTTAATGGTAAATTATCATTAGTTACTAATGACATTAAAAAAATTGCTAAATTTAAACCCCAATTTGTGATTATTGCAGTTCCTTCAATTCACATTGAAAATGTTTTATTAAAAGTATCACCAGTAATTAAATCTAGACCTATTTATATTAATGTTGCTAAAGGTTTTGATCCAAAAACATTAAATACATGAAGTCATACAATTAAAAAGATCATTAAAAATAAATCTAAAGGTTTAGTTGCTTTAATTGGTCCATCATTTGCAGTTGAAGTTTATTATAAGAATAGAACTATAGTTAATGTTGTTTCAGAAAATATTAACATTGCTAAACAAGTAAAGAAAATATTTGATACAGATTATTTTAAATGTATTCCAATTACTGATATGAGTGGTGCTGAAACAATTAGTGCTTTGAAAAATGTTATGGCTATTGCAAGTGGAATTTTATATTCACAACATACATCAATTAATACTCGTTCAGCAATCTTAGCACAAATAGCAAAAGAAATATCTTACATTTTAAAAATTGTTGGTGGCAAGCAAGAAACACTATACCAATTTTGTGGTATAGGTGATATTTATTTAACATGTACATCTGAAAAATCACGTAATTTTTCATTTGGTTTGGCAATTGGTAGACTTGGAAACAAACAAATTAAAAAAATAATTAAAACTAAAACTGTTGAAGGATATTGAGCAACTAAAATCGCTTATGAAATTATTAAGAAATATAAGATTCAAGCACCAATAATTATTCATTTGTATCATATTCTTTACAAAAATGCCGATCCAAAAAAATTTATTAATAACATTATAAAAGCTATTAAGAATTAATTTTATTTAATACTTCAATTAAATTTAAAATTCCAGGATAAGTTATTTCTAATTCATATCCATATTCATTTAATTTATCTATACGGATAATATGAGTTTTATTTAATTTGATGTATTCAATTACTTTAGAAAATTCAATTAAATAAAACTTTTCATATTTTGACATGTAAATAATTAGAAAACAAAATGTATTATTATATTTTGACATTTTTTCTAGATATTCAAATTGATGTTCTTTAATATTCTTAAAATTAAATGTTTCTAATTCAGTTTGTTTTGCTTCAAATTCACAATGAATATTCTTATATATTCCTGTGTAATCAACTGTAGATTTGGAAAACAAAAGACCAATAAAAGTTTTTTCATTGATCATTTTAAAAATTTTAAATGGAATATTTCTTTTTTCAAAATAAGCAATATTTTTAGAAGAATAATAAAGAATTGTACGATTAATTATCTCCTCTAAAAACATACCTTTATTAGATTTTATATTCATATAATATTTTGTAAATGCGTCTTGATAAATATGTAGTTGATAAAAAAATAATTGATAGCAGAACTAAAGCACAAGATTTAATTTCTAATGGCTTTGTTGTTGTCAATAACAAAATAGTAACAAATTCTGCATATAAACTTAATGATAATGATATTGTTGAAGTGAATCAACGTGATAAATATGTTTCTCGTGGTGCATATAAATTAATTGCAGCAATCAATAAATTTAAGATTAATTTAAAAGATAAAGTTGTTATGGATATTGGTTCAAGCACTGGTGGATTTAGTCAAGTTTGTTTAATAAATGGTGCCAAGAAAATATATGCAATTGATGTTGGTAAAAATCAAATGAATGATAAACTTAAAAATAATTCAAAAATAGAGTTACATGAACAACTAAATTTTAAAGATGTTAAATTAAATTTATTTCGTGATCAAATAGATTTCATTGTTGTCGATGTTTCCTTTATTTCTGTAACAAAGATATTAGAAAAAATTAGTGAATTGTTTTCTTATCCGTTAAAATTAATAATTTTAATTAAACCTCAATTTGAATTAGGTAAAGAAATAATTAAAGCTAATCGTGGAGTAATCAAAAATAAAAAACTTTGAGATAAAGCAATTGATATTGTTTCAGCATTTGCAAAGAAATTAAACTACAAGATTAATTCATTAATTGTTTCACCAATAAAAGGTGGAGATGGAAATAAAGAATTTTTAATGTATTTGGATAAATAATATGAGATACATATTACATATTGATTTAAATGCATTTTTTGCATCAGTTGAAGAAATCCTTAATCCAAAACTAAAATTTAAACCAATAGTTGTTGGAGGAAAAACATCAAGAGCCTCAGTTGTTAGTTGTGCTAACTATAATGCTAGAAAATTTGGAGTTAAGGGTGGAATGCCAATTTATAAAGCTAAGAAATTATGCCGAGAATTGATTGTTGTAAGCCATCATTTTGATGAATATGAGAAATATTCAAATATTTTTATTGATTTTATTTCACAAAAATTAACTAATAATATTGAAATTATGTCAATTGATGAATGTTTTGTTGATATCACTCATTTATGTAGTAATTCTAAAGAAGCATTTAACATTGCAAAAACTATTCAAAAAAGAATTTATAATTCGATTGGTTTAAAATGTTCTATTGGAATTTCATACAATAAATTTTTAGCTAAAATGGCAAGTGATTTTCGCAAACCATATGGTATTACTTCAATATTTAACAAAAAAGATATCGAACAATATATATGACCACTACCAATTGAGGATATGTTTTTAATTGGTGCAAGTTCTTCAAAAAAATTAAGAAAGTATAAAATTTCAATAATTAAAGATATTACTGATAAAAAAAACATTGATATTCTTAAAAAAGTTTTTCACAACCAATGAGAAATTCATTTTTGTCATGCAAATGGAGAAGGGAATGACCAATTAGATTATTCCCATAACATCCCCAAATCTTTAAGTAATAGTGAAACATTTTTAACTGACACTAACAATCTTGATGAAATTAATCTCAAGATTGAAGAATTAACTAAATCGATGATTAGTAGAATGAATTATTATGATTTAGTTGGTCAAAGATTATCAATAACTGTTAAATTTCCAGATTTTAGAGTAACTACAAAGAATTATTCTTCACCAAAATTATTAAGTGATTATTTTGAAATTGTAGGAATTCTAAAGAATTTATATATTGATAATTTTCAAAATGCAACAATAAGGTTGATTGGAGTTGGTATTTCACAATTGAAACATAATATGAAACCAAATAGTATGATTTTTGATGATTATATTGAAGATGATAAAATAATTAAAGATCAGTATCAAATCATTAAAAAGAATATTAATGATAAATTCAAATTAGATATTATTGATATAGCTTCAAAGAAATTACATCGTTAGATATTCTTACATATTTCTTTAAATAGCATTTTTCCTTTATAAGTTATTTTTCTACCCTTATTTGTTTTGACAATATAATTTTTTCTTAACAGATAAGGTTCAATTTTAAGAGTAATAGTTAATTCATCAATTCCAATAATTTGACTGATAGTTTTAATTCCAAGAGTATCATCATTATTTTGTGTTAATGATTTAAGATATAAATAATCATTTTTATCAAATTCATTATAAACATAACCAATTTTACTTAAAATGTTCTTTATACCTATTTTTGAATTAGATAATTTGAAATCATAAATTCTTCTAATTAACTTGTAAGTTATTCTTGGTATTCCTTTAGATGCTAGACATACTAAATCAATACTTTCATCATTTAATTTTAATCCATATTTATTAGCATAAAAATTAACGATGTTCTTAATTTCGATTTCATCATATTCATTCAAATTAATAATGATACCAAACCGATCAATTAATGGTTGTGGTAGTCTTCCATAAATTGTTGTAGCAGCAATTATAGTAAAACTTGGTAACTTTATTCTTGTTAATTTACTATTAAAATCTTTACCAATATTTAGATCTAAACTATTTTCTTCCATTGCTGAATAAAATAATTCTAAACATTTAGCATTTACTCCATGAATTTCATCAATGAAAAGAATTTCATTTTCCTGCATTGATAATAAAACATTAATGACATCAATAGGTTTTTGAATTGTAGCACCTTGAACAATTCTTAATCTCACATCTAATTCATTAGCAATTATTTTAACTAGTGTTGTTTTCCCAGTTCCTGGTAAACCATAGATTAAACTGTGTTCAAAGGAATGATGATCTTTTTTGCATGAATTAATATATACTCTGATATTTTCTTTAATTTCAGATTTACCAATAAAGTTATCTAAATTATTAATTAGATTCAGTGGCATTTGTATCTTTGTTAATAATAATTTTTATTGCACTAGCTATTAAATTTGATAGTTCTTCTTTATTCGAAGTATTAGATAATGACATTTTACTAATAGCATATTGAATATCATTATCTTTATAACCTAGTACATTTAATGCACTAAATAATTCAGTAATCATATTATTACCCGGTGAATTATCAACTTTGTTTTGATAGAAATCATATAAAGTATCAATAATAACTTTTGAACTTTTAGCATTAATTCCTTTACATTTAGCTAATTCATCATAGTTTTTAGAAACAATTAATTGTCTAATTAAATTATTATCATTACTACAAATAAGTAATGAAGTTTTAGCTCCAATTCCTTGACATCGCATTAATGATAAAAATAGTTCTTTATCAAGATATGATTTGAATCCATACATATCATCAATAAAACTATTTTTACTTGTAAGTTTATATTGTTTATATACATATAAGCAAATCATGGTATTTATTTTGTACACTTCAGGATTGTTAACATAAATGACATAACCAATATTGTTACAATCAAATGTTATTGTTTTTTTATTAATTGAAATAACTTTTCCATATAAATATGAATACATTCTAACTCCTTCAAATATATAAAATGGAAAAAAATAAGAAAAATGTGAAAATTTATACAAATTTTAAATTTTCATACTATTTTAATTTGTTAACTCTAATAAAACTGTAGATTCTATGTTTTACATTTATAAACTATTCATAATAAAATGGAGTATCATTGTATGAAAACTAAATTTTATGTTTCATATTTCATATCTAGAAAGTTATTCATCATTGTTAAGAATTTTAATGAATGTATCATGCTCAATTGATACATTACCAATATTTTTAAGTTTTTTCTTGCCTTCTTTTTGTTGTTCAAGTAATTTTTTCTTACGGCTTACATCTCCGCCATAGCATTTAGCTAACACATTTTTATAGATAGCAGAAATTGTTTCTCTAGCAATAATTTTACCACCTATAGCAGCTTGAATAGGAATTTCAAATTGTTGTCGTGGAATAAATTTTTTTAATCTTTCACAAATAGTTTTTGCTCTTATATGAGCATCTTGCTTGTGCAAGATCATGCTAAGTGGATCAACCTTTTTACCATTTAATAAGATATCAACTTTGACTAAGTTACTTTTTTGATAATCGAGTAAATCATAATTCATTGAAGCATAACCATGACTAACAACTTTTAAGCTATTAAAAAAATTATAAATGATTTCATTTAAAGGAATATTGTAGACAAGTTTACGTTGATTCCCCTCAACTACATCTAATGATTGGTAAATTCCATGATGTTTTTGAGCAAGTTTCATTAAACCACCAAGATATTCTTCAGGTGTAATAATTTCTAGTTTAACAAACGGTTCTCTAATTTCTTTAATAAATGTTGGATCTGGTAATTCACTTGGATTATTGATCTTAATAGTTTCACCATTAGTTTTTAAGACTTTGTATTCAACACTTGGTGCGGTTAAAATTAAATCGATATTATATTCTCTTGAAATTCTTTCACGAATAACATCCATATGCAATAGACCTAAAAAACCACAACGGACACCAAAACCAAGAGCTGCTGAAGTTTCATATTTATAAGTTAGTGATGAATCTGAAAGCACAATTTTCATCATTGCATCTTTTAATTCTGCATATTTGCTATTATCAACAGGATACATACCACAATATACCATTGGTAATACTTTTTTATAACCAGGTAATGGATGTAAACATGGATTATTAAAATCAGTAATTGTATCACCGACTTCAATATCTTTTGCTGTTTTTATATTTGCAGAAATTCAACCAACATCGCCGCAATTTAAAACATCAACATTTTTAAATTTAGGCGTTTTAATACCTATTTTAGTAATAATAAA
>CACZNK010000019.1 GCA_902782585.1 uncultured Ureaplasma sp.
GCTAAGATTGTTACTGATGGATTTGCTGAACAAGCTAAATTTAACAAACAACAATTAAAATTTAATACACGAATGGAAAAAGAAGTTTCAAATCTAAGAAGTGATTTTGATAGAGTAATTAAATTAAATAATCTAAAGCATTAATTAAATTCATCAAAATAAGAAAGTGTATCCTAACGGATACATTTTTATTTATTAGCACATACTATTCATAATATCTTCATTAAATATATTCTTAATATATTCAATGGGTGGTCTAGGTATTACTACTATGAATTATGGTATTACTGATATTTTGAGAGCTATGTTGCAAAAAGTATGCAGAATTTAATAAAAATTCACACTATCTCTTTGATTCATTAATATTCTTATGAATTAATGTTCTTTTAATTCTTTTTTCAATATTTTGATGCCTTACTTTTTGTTTAATCTTATATATCTGTTGTTTAATTTTCTTTTTATATCCTGGTTTCATTTTTTTAGAGTTTGTATAAATAATTTTCTTGATTTGATTGTTGGTTTGCTCATCAAATTTAAGTTTTTTTCTAATCTTTAATTCTTTATTTTTAGCAATAAGTTTAGATTCATTATTAATTAAAAAGAAATTTCATTTAATTCCTTTATGAATTAAATTATTGATTAAACCATCATCAGTTATGCGATATATACAATAACTATATCCATTTCTTTTATTTCTACCAATTCTTCCGGCACGATGAATATATCACATAGTATCAGATGGTAATCCAAAAGAAATAACAATATCAGCATGAGGTATATCAATACCCCGCGCAATTAAATCAGTAGCTACTAAATATTGAAATTTATTATTAAGAATCTGTCGATAAATTTGTTTTCTTTTTCTTTCATAAATATCTTGATGAATCAGCCCAACATTATATTCTAACTCTAACATTTTGTTATAAATAATATTGGCTTCTTTCTTTGTGTTTGTAAAGATAATGCAAAAATACGGATTAATGTTTTTCAAAAATTTAATCAAAGTATCAAAAGGGTTAAAGTTATTAGATTGATATATAATGTTGTGTGAAATTTGGTTATTTAATCAAATTGAATTAGATGTTGAAATTACTTTGGCATTCATTAATATGTGTTTTAAATGATTTGCTAATGATTCATGCAATGTAGCACTAGTTGCATATTTGATTAAATATGGATTATTAATTTGATTGAATATATCTAATATGGTGTTATAAAAACCAAAATCAATTAACATATCAGCTTCATCAAGTACAAAAAACTTAATTGAATCTTTAATATCTTGTTGTCTTATAAACTCTAATGCTTTATGTGGAGTAGCTATTACAACTTGATTTTTACTTGCATCAACATAATTGACATTATTTGATAACATCTTAACTCTTAATTTATTTTGTTTTTTAACAAACTCATTAAAAACCATATAGATTTGATTGACTAATTCCTTAGTAGGTGCAATAATTAGTGCTTGAATTTTATTTTTATCAATATCAATTTTGTTTAGAATATTAATTAAGAAGCAAAAAGTTTTACCGCTTCCAGTTTTAGAAGTAATAATTAAACTATTGTTACTATTCTTACTTAAAAAAGATTTAGTTTGGATATCAGTAGTTTCATAAATATGTTTTTGATTTAAAACATCTAATATTCATGGTCTTAATGATAACGACTTAAATTTCATGTTAAATTAAAATGTTAACAATCTTATTTTTAACATAAATAATTTTCTTTATTGGTTTACTACCAATAAATTTAATAATCTTTGGTTGTTTTTTACTTAAAGAAATAATTTCATCTTTACTAATTGAAACATTAACTTTTAATACATCACGTAATCTTCCATTGACCATAATAGGAATTGATATTTCAGATTTAACAAGTTTAGATTCATCAAACTTTGGTCATACAGAATGATAAATTGAATCTTTATATCCCATCATTTCATTTAACTCTTCAGCTAAATGTGGGGCATAACATGAAAGTATAATCAAGAAATTATGCATATACTCTTTGTTTAACTTATCTGAATTATAACATGCATTAATAAATATCATCATATCACTAATAGCAACATTAAAACAATTTTCATTAATATTTCTAGTAACATTTTTTATAAACAAATTATAGTCATAATCTAATTGCTCATTAGATTTATTTGAAAAATCTTTAATTTTAGTTTCAAATAATCGATAAACACGGTCTAATCACTTTCTTACACCATTTAAACCATCTTCAGTTCATGGTAATGATGCACCTAATGGACCCATAAACATTTCATAAAGTCTTAATGCATCAGCACCATGAGATTTAATAACTTCATCAGGGTTAATTACATTACCTTTAGATTTTGACATCTTTTCACCATTTGTACCTAAAATCATTCCTTGATTCATAAGACGATAAAATGGTTCAGGAGTTGGAACTACTTTAATATCATATAAAAAACGGTGTCAAAAACGAGAATATAGTAAGTGAAGAACAGCATGTTCTTGTCCACCAACATATAAATCTACTGGTAGCCAATATTTAAATAAATCATATGATTTTTTTGAATTTAATGGAATATATGATTGATCTGGTTGTTTTAATAAATAACCTAGATAATATCAACAACTTCCTGCTCATTGAGGCATAGTATTAGTTTCCCTATAATATTTTTTATTACCAATTGTTACATTAACTCACTTAGTTAATTTAGATAAAGGACTTCTACCATCATTTGAAGGTTTAAAATCTTCACATGGAGGAAGAATTAATGGTAAATCTTTAATCAAGTGAGGCTTATTATTTTTATCAAAAACAATTGGGAATGGTTCACCTCAATACCTTTGACGACAAAATATTCAATCTTTCATTTTATAAGTAACATGAAATTTACCAATCTTGTGTTTGGTTAAATAATCAATCATCTTATCAATAGCTTTTTTATTATTTAAGTTGTTTAAGAAATCTGAATTAATGTGCTTACCATCACCAACATATGGTAATTTATTATTTTTAGTATCAATAACTTTAATTATTGGTAATTTATATCTAACAGCAAAATTATAGTCTCTTTCATCATGAGCAGGAACAGCCATAATTGATCCAGTTGCATAATCTTTTAAAATGTAATCACAAATATAAATTGGTAATTTAGTTTTTGTAATAGGATGAATTGCATATGAACCAGAAAATACACCGGTTTGTATTTTAACATTTGATTTTCTTTCTAAATCACTTTTTGATTTAGCTTGTGCAATATAATCTAAACATTTTGATTCATTTTTATTAGTAATAAATTTAAAAACATCATTATGATCTGGAGCAATTGCTAAAAATGATGCACCAAATAATGTATCAGGTCTTGTAGTGAATACTTCTAAATCAACCTTAGCATCAGTTTTAAAAGTAATTAAGGCACCTGTTGATCTACCAATTCATTTCCTTTGAATTGCTTTTAATGATTCTGGCCAATCAATTAAATCTAATCCCTCAATAAGTTTATCAGCATATTTTGTAATTTTTAGAACTCATTGACGCATTGGTTTTTTTACAACAGGAAATTCTCCGCGTTCAGAAACCATTTTACCATCTTTATTTAAAACTTCTTCATTTGATAAAACTGTACCCAGTTTTTCACATCAGTTAACATCAACGTCTTTTATTTCGGCTAAACCATGTTCAAATAGTTTTGAAAAAATTCATTGAGTTCACTTGTAATATTTTGGATCTGTTGTATCTACTTCTTTATCATAGTCATAACTAAAACCAATCATTTGTAATTGTTTACGAAAAAGATTAATATTTTGTTGTGTAAATTTTGCAGGGTGATTATTAGTATTAATTGCATATTGTTCAGCTGGTAAACCAAATGCATCTCATCCAATAGGATGAAGAACACTATATCCATTAAAATGTTTAAATCTTGAAACAACATCAGTAGCTGTATAACCTTTTGGATGTCCTACATGTAAACCTTGACCACTTGGATAAGGAAACATATCTAAAATATAAGCTTTTGGTTTAGAATGATCATCCACAAATTTATAGGTTTTGTGTTTTAGTCAATAATTTTGTCATTTCTTTTCAATTAAGTTATGGTTGTACATATCAATATGTATGAAATTATAACTTTCAAAATAATTATATAATATAGCAAAATTGGAGGGGGAAATTAAAATGGCTCAAAAACCACATTATAACAAAGATCAAATAAGTGAAAAATCATATCTTACATGTTTAATTTTATGTATATTTTTACCATACCATAGATTTTATGTTGGTAAAATTGGAACTGGAATTCTATATTTACTAACATGTGCTGGTCTTGGAATATGATTTATAATTGATTTAATTAAAATTTTAAATCATAAATTTACTGATAAGAATGGTAAATACATAGTTCCATCAGATTCGATTAGTGATGAATGAAAAAAATAATTCTTAATTAATTTTTCTAAATTAAAACTAAATAGTTATATATTGCCAAGCATATATAACTATTTTTTATTAATTATCCGCTACGTGTAAACATTTTAAGATTTCAATAAAAGTCTATTAATTTAATCTAACTTAGTTATATGATTCATATAATAATTGGAAATATTATTATATGAATGAAAAACATATAAGAAACTTTAGCATTATTGCTCATATTGATCATGGAAAATCAACACTAAGTGATCGCATTATTGAACTTACTCATGGTCTTGAAAAAAGAGAGATGAAAGATCAAGTTTTGGATTCTATGGATATTGAGCGTGAACGTGGAATCACAATTAAATTAAATAGTATTTCACTAAATTACACTGATAAAAGAACAAATAAAAAGTATGTGTTTAATTTAATTGATACTCCTGGTCATGTTGATTTTAATTATGAAGTATCAAGAAGTCTAGCAGCTTGTGAAGGTGCTCTATTAGTGATAGATGCTACACAAGGAGTACAAGCACAAACTATAGCTAATACCTATCTAGCATTAGCAAACAATTTAAATATTATTACTGTTGTCAATAAAATTGATTTACCAAGTGCTGACATAAATAATACATTAAAACAGATTAAAGATGTTATCGAAATAAATAACCATGTGAATTTAATATCTGCTAAAACTGGTAAAGGAGTTGACAAACTATTAGAAAGTATTGTTGATTATATTCCTCCACCAGAAGGTGATTCTAATGCTAAATTACAAGCATTAATTTTTGATTCTTATTATGATTCATACCGAGGGGTTATTTGTTTTATAAGAATTAAAAATGGATCAATACATGTTGGTCAACATATTAAAATGATGGCTAATAATAAAGACTTTATTATTACTAAAATAGGTATTAAAACGCCTAAATTTAAAAATGTTGATGTTTTAAATTGCGGCGATGTTGGTTGAATTTCTGCA
>CACZNK010000020.1 GCA_902782585.1 uncultured Ureaplasma sp.
ATATTCTTATTTTTAAATATCTTAGTGTTCCTTTAAAATGTCGATCTATGACATCCATATTCAGACATTTTCTTTGAATGTGTAAGATATTCAAAGTATTTGAATAACCATAATTTGACTTTTTTCTTCTTTTTATATTTTTTGCCAATTTTCAAGTAACTATAGCAATGCAAACAATGTCATTTTTGACTACCATTTTTAGTTAATCCATATTTTTGTAGTTTATGCCCACAAATTGGGCAGTATCTGCTGCCATTTTTAACTTTCTTTTTCATAGAACTATATTATGGGTATATAGTCCAAGCATTTTTCATAATCTTATATATGTATACGTAGTATACATATATATTTTTTGAAATTTTGTTAAATTTTGCTCACTTTTTGCAACATTACTCGTTATTTTGGTAGTAATTAATTTTGAAAATCTTACTATGGATTGATGATTGTTTTGTAAAGTTTCCTTATTCAATATTTATATATAATAAAGTACATTATGGCTAGTATATCAAAGATTATTGATTCAGTAAGAATTGCCCAACAAAAATATGCAACTTTTACACAAGAACAAGTTGATCATATATTCTATATGGCTGCAAAAGCTGCTAATACACAAAGAATACCATTAGCACAAATGGCTATTGCAGAAACAAGAATGGGAGTTTTAGAAGATAAAATTATCAAAAATAATTTTGCTGCTGAATACATTTACAACAAGTATAAATATATGCAAACGTGTGGTGTTATTGAAGAAGATATTGCTGCAGGATATAAAAAATTATTGGTTCCAAAGGGTGTAATTGCAGGTATCATTCCTACAACTAACCCTACCTCAACTGCAATTTACAAAATCCTAATATGTTTAAAAACACGTAATGGAATTGTTATTTCTCCTCACCCACGTGCTTATAATTGCACCGTTAAAGCTGCACAAATAATTCATGATGCTGCGGTTGCTGCTGGTGCACCTAAAGGAATTATTTCATGATTACCTCCAAATTCTTCAATGGAAGACACTAATCAATTAATGAAAGAAAGTAATTTAATTTTAGCTACTGGTGGTGGTGGTTTAGTTAAAGCAGCTTATTCATCAGGTAAACCAGCTATTGGTGTTGGACCTGGTAACTGTCCTGCAATTATTGATACTACAGCAGACATTAGAATGGCAGTTGCTTCAATTATTCAATCAAATACATTTGATAATGGAATGATTTGTGCAACCGAAAATTCAGTTATTGCTTTAAGTACTATTTATGACAAAGTAGTTAATGAATTTACAAACCAACAAGCTTATGTAATAACAAATCCAAGTGATGCTAAAAAAATTGGGAATAAAATGTTTTTAGTTAAAAATGGTACTCATGTTTTAAATCCAGCAATGGTTGGTCAAAATGCACAAAACTTAGGCAAACTTTTCAACATAAAAGTTCCTAAATGAGCAAAAATGTTAGTAGTAGTAACAAATGACTGTTCATCAAAAAATCCATTATCACATGAAAAACTATCAGATTTTGTATCTCTATATAAAGCAAAAAACTTTGATGATGCTTTAAGAATTCAAAAAGAATTATTGAAACTAGGTCCTGGACATACTTCATCATTATTTTGTGATGAATTAGCAGGTGCTGATAAAGTTGTTAAATTTAGTAGCAATGCAAATACAGGAAGATTAATAATTAATTCACCATCATCATTAGGTGGAGTTGGTGATTTTTATAACTTTAAACTATTACCTACATTTACTATCGGTTGTGGTTCAGCTGGTGGTAATGCAACAAGTCAAAATATTGGACCAGAAAATTTATTAGATGTAAAGCAGGTGGCTATGAGAAGAGAAAATATGTTATGAATGCGTATACCAAGTAAAGTGTACTTTAAATATGGTTGTATTGAAGAAGGGTTAAAAGATTTAAGAGATGATGGAGTTAAAAAAGTATTCATCGTTTCTGATAATTTTATTTGAGGAATGTTTGGTCAAAAAATTACTCATATTCTTGAAAAATATGGTATGAAGACTAAAGTTTTTACAAATGTTGAACCAAATCCATCATGTGCAACAACATATAAAGGAGCAAAAGAAATTAATGAATTTAAACCTGAAGCAATTATTGCTTTTGGTGGTGGTAGTTCATTAGATGCTGCAAAAATGATGTGATTTTATAATGAATATCCAAATGTTAAATTTGAAGATTTAGCAGTAAGATTTTTGGATATTCGTAAACGTATTGTTAAATTCCCAACACCTAAAAAAGTACAACTTGTTTGTATTCCAACAACAGCAGGTACTGGTTCTGAAGTGACACCATTTGCTATCATTACTGATGAAAAAACACATATTAAATATTCATTAGCTGATTATTCACTTGTTCCAAATATTGCAATTATTGATGCACAATTTATGATGTCATTGCCTCCAAGAATGACAGCTGTAACAGCTGCTGATGCATTAAGTCATTGTTTTGAATCATATGTTTCAATTCTTGCTACAGAATTTACAAGACCTTATTCAATTCAAGGTATTAAATTAATTTTCAAATATTTGAAACGTGCTTATGATCATGGAACAACAGATAAAGAAGCAAGAGAAGCTATTGCCCATGCTGCAACTATTGCTGGTATGGCATTTGGTAATGCATATCTTGGTGTAGTTCATTCACTATCACATAAAGTTGGCGGACACTTTGGTGTAATGCATGGTGCTGCTAATGCAATATATTTACCATATGTAATGCGATACAATGCTGCCAAATATGAAAATGAAAAGCAAATGTATTGACCACAATTCAAATACAATGACGTAAGAGAAAAATATTGTGAAATTGCTGATGAACTTGGTATTAAAGGTAAAACATTAGCACAAAAAGTTGATAATTTAATCAAGGAAGTTCAAAAATTATTTGCATCTGTAAATCTATGAAAAACAACTAAAGAATATGGTGTTAAAGATACTGATTTTGAAAAAATTCTTGGTGAAATGTCAGTTGAAGCATTTGATGATCAATGTACTGGTGCAAACCCTCGTTTGCCACGGGTAAGTGAATTAAAACAACTATTCATCGATGCACACTATGGTAATAAAATTAAGAGCATTGATGCTCAAGATAAAAACAAAGGGCCTAAATAATGGCTAATACTGTTAGGATAAATACAAAAAGTGTTTCTACCAAACATATCAACACAAAAGAAGCAAAACATTCATCTAATACATACAATATTAACAATTCTGTTGAGAAGTTAAAAATTTGTCAGATCTTTACAAGATTGACATATACTAGTGTAATCATTGGTGCTGTATTATATTTAATAACATTGATTGTTTTGTTTGGTGCATCTGTCAATAATCCTAATCATACTTGATTTGGATTTTGAATACAACATACAAATATAGAGCAAGAAAATATCCCAGCGCCAACTTTATCAGCATTTGCAATTACAACTATTGTTTTTGACTGTTTATGATTAATGTTATTTACTACACATATGATTGGTAATTTAATGTTAAATAATAAAATTGAATTAACATATGTTACAAAAATTTTAATTGTTCTATGCGTTTCAATTATTTTAATGATAAGCTTAGGGAGCTGTTCTAAGCCTATCTATGCAGCTGATGCTACTAAAATGGTTTTTTACATTTCATGAATGAGATTAATCAAAGTTACTTCAAGTTATTGATCAACAGTTTTAACTTCAGGTGCAATATTTATTTTATTAGAAATGATTTTTATATATCTTGGATGTATTGCATATATTGCTTACTACTACATTTCAAGAGCAAAGAAAAAGAAATAACATAATGAAATTAATTATTGGATTGGGAAATTTTCCAAATGAATATGACAATACCAAACATAATGTTGGTTTTATGGTTGTTGATGCATGACTTCAAAAAAATAATACATTTCTTGATAAGAATGAATTCAATGGATGATTTAAAAAATTTAATAATAAAAATGGAGAATCATTCATTATTGCAAAACCATACACTTATATGAATTTATCTGGACAATTTGTACAACAAATTACTAATTTTTTTAAAATTAATCATAATGATATCTTAATTATTGCAGATGATTTAGATACTGATTTAGGTAATGTTCGTATTAGATTAAGTGGTAGCAGTGGTGGACATAATGGTATTAAGAATATTATTGAATTACTTGGTACTGAAAATATTAAACGTATACGTATTGGTATTAGTAAACCAAATGATAAGAATCAAGTGATAAATTATGTACTTAAAAAATTTACTAATGATGAATTGACAAAACTAAAACCTTGCATCGAAATAGCAACTAATGTTATTGATGATTTTGTCAATGGTGTTAAATTTGACAAAATAATGAATAAATATAACCATTAATAATTTAAATTATTAAAATATATACATATGAAGAAATTCTTTAAGACCATTGGTTGGGCTTTATCAATTGTTTTTGTGCTTTTGATTTTTGCAATGAAGATTCATGGTGTAAAACGTAAATGTAAAAAATACCTAATGGACCCACAATCAATGTCAATTGATGTGAGATACCATATTGTTTATAAACTTGCTAAATATACCCTTTTTATCAAAAGATATAGTGTTGAATCTCAAGGGACAGTTGATCTTCCAAATATACCATCACTTTATGTAGCTAATCATAAATCATTTATTGATCCAATTGTTCTTTTTAAAATCTTATATGAGAATGCAAAAATTCCATATTTCCGCTTTGTAGCAAAACAAGAATTATTAAATAGATCATTTGTTTCAGCTGCATTAAAACTTGTAGATACAATATTTATTAATCGATCAAATATTCATAGTACATTTGCAGCATTTAATGAAATCAACTTCAAAAAAGATAATCGTACAATTATTATTTTCCCAGAAGGAACCAGAATTTATGATGCAGAAAAAATTAATGATTTTCACCCTGGAAGTTTTAGAATTGCATACAATTCATTAGTTCCGATTATTCCAGTTGCTATTGTGGGATTAAATGACAATAGAAATAAAAAACTTAAATCTTACAAAAATAAGTCACGAATAGTTTATGTTAGCTTTTTAAAGCAAATAAAACCTCAAGAATATGGTAATACCAATATTAATTACACAACAACCGGAGCTCATGATCAAATTAGTGATGAATATATGAGAATCTTTAATTTAATTAAAGACAATAAAAAGCATATTAAAGTATTTGAACAAAAAGATAAACCAACAAAAGAGGTACGATATTAATGAAGCAATATTTAACCATGTTAGAATATATTTTAAAAAATGGAAAATTAAAACATAACCGTACGGGTGTTGATACCATTTCAACATTTGGTTATCAAACATCATATGATATATCTGAATATTTTCCACTTTTGACTACTAAAAAAGTTAACTATAAAGCAATTATTGCTGAACTATTATGATTCATAAAAGGTGATACAAATATTAAATATCTTGTTGATAATAATTGCAATATTTGAAATGATTGACCATATGATTCATATAAAAAATCATCTAATTATCAAGGTGAAACATTGAAAGAATTTGCACAAAAAATTAAAGATGATAAAGAATTTGCTAAAAAATATGGTAATCTTGGTCCGGTGTATGGTAAACAATGAAGAGATTTTAATGGTTTTGATCAATTAAAATGGCTAATTAATGAAATTAAAACTAATCCTAATTCTCGACGATTAATTATTAGTGCATGAAACCCTAATGATGTAAGTAAAATGGCTTTGCCACCTTGTCATTCATTATTCCAATTTTATGTTCAAGATGGAAAACTTTCATGTCAATTATACCAACGTTCTGCTGATGTGTTTTTAGGTGTCCCATTTAACATTGCTTCATATTCTTTATTAACTTATATTATTGCTAAATATACAGGATTAAAACCAGATAAATTTATTCATACATTTGGAGATTTACATATTTATGTAAACCATATAGAGCAAGTTAAAATCCAATTACAACGAACAACTAAAAAATTACCTAAATTAATAATTAAAAGGGTTCCTGAACATATTGAAGACTTCAATATTGATGACTTTGAAATTATTAATTATAATCCTGATCCAATAATTAAAGGTGAGGTAGCAGTTTAATATGATTAAGATGATTTGATGTGAAGATATAAATCATGGTATTGGTATTGATAATAAATTACCATGATCTATAAAAGACGAAATGAATCACTTTCGTGTTACAACTTTAAATCATATTGTTGTTTGTGGTGAAAAAACATTTGCATCTTGAGGTAATAAACCATTACCACATAGAAAAAATGTGATAGTTACATTAGATAAAAATTTTACTATTCAAAAAGGTGTACAAGTTTTTAATGATTTTAAAAAGGTAATTGATTATTTTAAAAACAAAGACATATTTATTATTGGCGGAAAAACAATTTATACATTATTCTTTCCATATGCTAATGAACTTATTATTTCCACATTAAAAAAATCATATAATTGTAATTTATTTATGCATTTTGACTTGTCAAAATTTGAAAAAATAAAGCAAGAAGAACATGATGAATTCACTGTTAATTATTATAAGAGAGTAAAAAATGATTAGTAATTTAAGACTTAAACTAAAAGATTTTGAAGGTCCTTTAGATTTGCTTGATACATTAATTCGTGAGAAGAAAATGGATATTTTAAATCTTGACATCACTGCATTAACAAGTCAATTTCTTAATTTTATTAAATCACAAATCAATACTATTAATATTGAATTAGCTAGTGAATATCTTGAAATGAGTGCATATTTGATTTCATTAAAATCAAAAAAAATAATTCCTAATGAAAATAGTTTACAAAATGATAGTTCTTTTGAGTATGAACGTGATAAATTCATTCAAAGAATTATCCAATATCGTAAATATAAAGAAGTTGTTAATCAATTACAAACTAAGCATGAATTAAGAAATCAAATGTTTACTAAACAAACTAATGATACAAAAGAATTTGAACCAAATAATTTAACTAAAGAAGTTATACCGCCAAAAATTAGTCTTGATAAGATATCAAAAGCAATTGTTGATGCTATTGGTAAATATAAAATGTCAACTCTTGTTCAACGAAAAATTCTTGTTCAAGAATTATCTATTCAAGACATTGAAGAAGAATTATGAAATTTCTTAAAGAAATATAAATCTAAAACTATAAGTTTTAGTGAATATTTATCTAAAATTGATCCAATTAAAATTACACAACAATTTATTGTAACAACTTTCTTAGCAATTTTAGATTTAGTAAGATATAGTAAAGTAACTATTTCACAAGAAAAGTCAAAGAATGAAATTTATATATCTATCATAGGAGAATAGTCATGGGAAATAATACAAAATCAATAATTGAAAGTTTACTTTATATGAAAGGTAGTGATGGTACTACAATTAATGAAATTAAAAAAGTAGTTAATATATCAGCTGATGATATTCGTAGGATATTAAAAGAAATGAAAAAAGAATATGATCAAAATGATGAACGAGGAATTACAATTGAGCAATATGGTGATACATTTCGTTTATTAACTAAAAAACAAAATCATGACATACTTAGTTTAATTTATGACATAAAAACTAAAAACCCTCTTACACAATCTTTACTTGAAACACTTGCTATTATTGCCTATAACCAACCATGTGCATCATCTTATGTAGAAAAAATTAGAGGACATAATGCATTGAATGCACTAGAAAAATTAACTAAATTAGATTTAATTAAATGTATTGGTAGAGCAAAAACACCAGGTCAACCATATTTATATGAAATAACAAATAAATTTTTTGATTTATTTGGAATTAAATCAATCAAAGAATTACCAATTATTGACAAAGAAATCAATCTTGACGAATTGGATAATTCATTTGACTTCTTTGACTCAAATACTGAAAATGGGAAGACTAAGAAAAATTAATAATGATTTAGAACTTGTTAAAAATTCTAAATATTATTTTAAAAATCTACCTAAAAATAAAAACCAAAATTTTCTTGATATTGGTATGGGAAAGGGTGATTTTATTATCAATATGGCAATAAATTATCCAAATATAAATTTTTATGGATTAGATAAATTCCCTACTGTTATTTACAAAGCAATCAACAAATTAAATAAGATTGATAAGATAATACCAAATATTAATTTCTTAGCAATTGATATTAGAGATATATTTAATTATTTACCAAATAATTTTTTTAATAAAATATTTTTAAATTTTTCAGATCCATGACCAAAAAAACGTCATGCTATAAGAAGATTAACATTTAGTAAGTATTTAGATATTTATAAAAAATTATTGACTAATAATGGCATTGTTGAATTTAAAACAGATAATGAACAGTTATATAACTTCACATTAAAAACAATTAAACAACGTAATGATATCAAATTAAATATTTATACAAATGATTTATATAAATCTAAAAAACCAAATAACATATTAACAGAATATGAAAAAAAATTTGTCAAAATAGGTATTCCAATAAAATATATTTCTTTTAAATTTTATTAATCTTTTTTAATTAAATTTTCATGCAATCAATATCTTTTAAATATCTCATTTAATTCACTAGTCAATTTAATTACATTATTTGATAGTCTTTTTTGAATATTTTTATATGAAAAAGTAATATTGCCACTAGTCTCACTAACAACAAATGACAAACAATCAAACTGTTCACAAATGCCGAATGCTGCTCTATGACGTGCACCATATTCAACTGAAAGAATTTTTTTAGTTAAAGGTAAATAACATGATAAACTACAAATTTTAAAATTACGGATAATCATTGCACCATCATGTAAAGGTGATTTATGATTATAAAAAACATTAACCACAAATTCAGGAGAAAAATCTGCATCTATTTTAGTACCTAAATTAATGTACTTATTTAAATTATTTTTATTTTCAATAATAATAATTCCACCAATTTTATCATATGAAAGTTTCGCTAATGATATTGCAATATTATTAGTAAAAATATCAATTTGTTTATTTGGTTCTTTGTGGCCACTAAAGTTAGATTGTTTATTAGAGCGAATTAAAACCTTATTGCGGAAAATAAATGCAAAAATTTGAATTAAAATAATTATTACTAACAAACTAATTATTACAATAGTAAATATCATAAATGGATTATTATTCATCTTTACCGCTTTCTTCTTTTTGATGCTGTTTAATATACTTTACCAAATCATTTATAAGACGTTTATAGTCAGATTTATGTTCTAAAGTAAAACCGGCAGCATGGATATGACCTCCACCATTATATTTTTTAGCAATGTCATTAATTTGTAAATAACGACTACGTAATGAGCCTCTTCATTTGTTTATAGTGTTATCATAATAAATAGACATTCAAACTTCTAATTCGTTAATATTATTGAAAACATGAACCATACTAAACCTTAAATCAATGTTAAATTTATCAAATGCATTATGTGGAATTACTACATATCCAAACTTCAAATCTTTATGCATTTTAATTTTACTTACAACATATGATTCAAATCGTGATTGTTTAAATGATTTTAAGTAGATAGCATTATGAATAATGTCACGATTAAAATCTCTACTAATTAATTTAGCAGTTAAATTAAAAGTTTCTGGTCTAGTTGACATATACAAAAATCTCCCAGTGTCAGTTAAAATACCTGCATATAAATAAGAAGCAACGAGTGCACTTACATATGTTTCATCTCAATCAAACAATAGCATTCCAACTAATTCAGATGTTGATGAAGCTTTTTCATCAATAAATTCAATATCACAAAAACTTTCAACCATTGGATGATGGTCAATTCTTATAAGTTCTTTGCAATATGTATGCCTACGTGATCACACTCTTGTAGAATTAGCAGTATCTAAAATGATTCCAAGTGAATTTTCTAAAAAACTATGAGGAATATGATTATGTTCAAATACAAAGAAATCTTTTGAAAATTTTTCATTTAGAGTATCAAAACCAATAATTTCAACTTGTTTTTTAGGAAATTTATCAGTTAAATATAATTTTAA